>SCTE01000320.1 GCA_004298915.1 Chloroflexota bacterium
GAGGACGGCCACGGGATCCGCAGCGAGGTAGCTCCATCGCGCGTTGCGACCGGGCCGTGCGCTCTCGAGCAGGGCGAGCCCCGGCAGGTCCCGGAGGCGCTCGGCGGCATCCATCGGCGCGACGTCGTCCAACTCCGGAACGCGCAGGCATCGAATCCCCGCCGCGAGCGTGGTCGGGTCGGTCGGCAGGCGTCGGGCTTCGGTCACGCCGCGATCATACGAGGGAGCCGGCGCGAGGTCGTCAGTCGGCGCCGGTGGTCCGATCCCGGCGGCTGAACTCGAGCAGGACCTCCCGGCACGCCGCCGCCTCGCGAGTGGCCTGCCGCACGATCCACGGGTCGACCTTGGCTGAATCCTCGATGGTGACAACGGCCCCCGTTGGCCCATCCTCGATCACGATTCCACTCGAGTTTCGATAGTCGGCCATCCAGTTCGCCTGGAGCTGGAGGACGGCGTCGGCCACCACGCGCTCCGAGAACAGCCAGTCCAGGTGCGTGGCGTTCAGCCGATCGGTGATGGCCCGAAGCGCGATGGGTCCCCCACGTGGCAGGCGCGCGAAGAGTTCGATGATCCGGAGGGTGCTGAACGGATCCTGCGATTCGGCAACGACGGGGGGTGCCAGGTCGGGCTCGGGCATGCCGGACGGCCGCGCCCGAAGGGGTCCGAGGCTGGGATCGGGGGGCATCTGCAGGCTCACGACTTGTTGCTTCTCCTGGCTCGGCACGACACACCCGGCGACCGGGAGCCTAGCACGGGCCACGTGCCACTCGCCGTTCGGAGCACCGGGGCATTCCAAGAAGGCTTATCAGGCGGCACGATTCGACCCTGGGCGTTGGTCCGACGCCCGGGGCGCGCGACCCGACCACCCCGGGACGTGATCGCGGCTCGTTCTGAGCGTGAGGAGCGCAAGACGTCGCCGAGACGCTGCAGGCCGGCACGTCCCTCAGGCATCGAGGCGTCCATTTCGCGGTTTGCTACGCCTTCTTGGAATAGCCGGGGCCCTTGAGAATCGGCGACGCGGGCGGCTGGTCGTGGGCCACTGCGCTCGACGGCCAAGCCGTCCGAACGTGCGAAGCTAGAGGAGCTCGCCGTGGGCGGCGGCGGTCGGTTCGCCCTCGCGGGGACGCGGCTCCTCGCCTGGGCCGTACTCCGGGGACGAACTCGTCGCCGCCGGACCGGGCGCGGCAGGGCCGGTCCCACTCAGCGATCCGTTCCCGGACTCGATGACCTTGAGCGGGGCACCGGCCTTGCCCTCGATCGCGCCGACGCCGAACGGCACCCACTTGGACGGGTCCTGGAGCCGATGGGCCTGCGTGTTGCCCCGCGCGTGGACCTCGGAGAAGCCCTTCGGCTCGATCCACATCCGCTCGCCCTCGAGGAGGCCGAGCACGCCGGACTGGCCGGCCTCGGGCCGCTCGTGCTGGCAGTACGAGCAGGAAGCCGAGTCGTGCTTCGTATACGTCTCGGGCTCCTCGTAGGTCGTGATGTAACCCTCGTAGTTACGCAGCACGACCTTGTGGTCCGAGTAGCTGATGAGGTAGTTCGGCATGACCGGGATCTTGCCGCCACCGCCGGGGGCATCGATGACGAACGTCGGGACGGCGTAGCCGGAGGTGTGGCCGCGCAGGCCCTCCATGATCTCGAGGCCCTTGCCGACCGGAGTCCGGAAGTGGCCCGACCCCTCGACGAGGTCGCACTGGTACAGGTAGTACGGCCGGATCCGGTTCTCGACCAGCTTGTGGACGAGCGAGCGCTGGATGTGCACGCAGTCGTTGACGCCGGCGAGGAGGACGCTCTGGTTGCCGACCGGCAGCCCGGCCTTGGTCAGCTTGTCCACCGCTCGCGAGACCTCGGGCGTGATCTCGTTGGGATGGTTGAAGTGGAGGTTGATCCAGAGCGGGTGGTACTTCTCGAGCATCGCGCACAGCTCGTCGTCGATCCGCTGCGGCAGGAAGACAGGCACCCGTGAACCGATCCGGATGATCTCGATGTGGGGGATCTCGCGAAGGCCCCGCAGGATCGATTCGAACAGCTTCGGCGCGAGGGTCAGGCCGTCGCCGCCGCTGATGAGCACGTCGCGAACCTGCGGGGTCCGGCGGAGGTACTCGAGCTGCGCCTCATGGTCCTTGCGATTGAAGTTCTGGGTCGGGTCGCCGACGATCCGGCTCCGGGTGCAGTACCGGCAGTAGCTCGCGCACTGCGTGGTCACCAGCATCAGCACGCGATCCGGGTAGCGATGGACCAGGCCCGGGACCGGTGAGTGGCGGTCCTCGGCGAGGCTGTCCTCCATCATCGCGGTGAACGCTTCGTGCTCCCGCCCGACCGGGATGACCTGGCGGCGGATCGGGTCGTTGGGATCGTCCGGGTCGATCAGGCTGATGAAGTAGGGCGTGATGTCGACGCGGAACTTGTCCGGCGCCGAGAGGCCCTCCCTCTCGTCCTCGGTCAGGTTGAGGACCGCGGCGACCTCCTCGAGCGAGTTGACCCGGTTGCTGAGCTGCCAGCGCCAGTCGTTCCATTTCTCGTCCGGCACGTCCTGCCAGATCGGGGCACGACGGCTGACCGCGGGCGCGCCATTCGGGCCGAGGGCCTGGGCGGGATCGCGGCGGTTGACCCACGGCTCCGCGGCGGCCGCGGCGACAGCTGCCTGATGGGCGACTGCGGCCTTGATCTCGTCGGTGTCCATGCTGGTCTCCTCGAACGCTGGCCATCGAGCGGACGCTGCGAGGGCGCATAAAGTCTATGCAGGCTGGATATTGGAGGGCATGGTACCCCGACGGTCCAAGCCGGGTCCAGCCCCGGGGTTCCTGGCACCGCGGCCAGCCCGTATGATCCGGGCCCATGGACGAGCAGCTCCCCGAGCACGTTGCCGCGAACCGCGAGGCGTGGGATCGCTACGCGTCCGAGTACGCGGATCCCGGTCAGCGGGCCTGGGCCCGCACAGAGCCGAGCTGGGGCATCTGGGGGATCCCCGAGTCCGAGGTCCGGCTGTTGCCCGACGACCTCGCCGGCATGGACACGGTGGAACTCGGGTGCGGAACCGCGTACGTCTCTGCGTGGCTCGCTCGACGCGGCGCGCATCCCGTCGGCATCGACAACTCCCCGGCCCAGCTCGCGACGGCCCGCGCTCTCCAGGCCCAGTTCGGACTCGAGTTCCCCCTCCATCTCGGGAACGCCGAGACGACTCCGTTCGCGGACGCGAGCTTCGATTTCGCGATCAGCGAGTACGGCGCCTGCCTGTGGGCCGACCCCTACGCCTGGATCCCGGAGGCGGCCAGGATCCTGCGCCCGGGCGGCAGGCTCGTGTTCCTGACCAACG
>SCTE01000321.1 GCA_004298915.1 Chloroflexota bacterium
GGCAGCCAGCTCGCGTCGCGCGCGGATTCGCCGGCGCATCGGTTCCGGTTCGCGCTGCCGCTGCTGTCGGCCGTGCCGGCGGGCCAGGCCACGCGTCAGGCACGGGCGATCGTTCCCCTGGCTGCCACCGTGGGCGAGGCGATCCGCCTGATCGAGGTCGCCGGCGTGCCTGGCGCACCGGTGGTCCGCAAGGACGGCTCGATCGTCGGTCTCGTGGACCTCGCCGCCATCGAGGGCCTGCCACCCGAGGACCCGATTGAGGACCACTTGACGGCGCGCGAGCCGATCATCGCGGCCGATGATGCGCTCGACGAGGCCCTCGGGGCCCTCGCCGACCACCATCGCGACTGGGCGCCGGTCGCCGCCGATGGCCGGCTCGACGGGATCATCTCGGTCCGTGACGCGATCACCGCCTATCGGGCCGCCCTGAACGGCAACGTCCGCCAGGTCCGCGGCCTCCGGGCCGGCGGCCTGCTGCTGGAGATCGAGGTCGGGGCCGATGCGCTCATCGCGAGCCGGCTCGTGTCCGACATCCCGTGGCCGCGGGACACGGTGCTCGTGGCGGTCGAGCGCGGCGAGTCGGTCCTCGTGCCCCGCGGCGACATGCGCGTCCAGCCCGGTGACCGGTTGTCGATCTTCGCCGATCCTTCGGCTCGCGCCGAGCTGGATCGCCTGATCGCCGCGACGCGCCCGGTCGAGAGCGAGGCGGCGAGCCCGGCCACGGGCTGAGCCCGGCGACGGGCCGAGGCCGGCGGGGCGGGCGCAAGCCTTGCCGAGGCGGGCCAGGCCGCCGACCCGGGCCGACGACGTGGGCCGCCGGCCTGGCGCTGAACCGACCCGGGCAGCATCGCGCCCTATACTCGGCCAACCCGATACCGCAACGAGGTCCGCCCAAGATGCTCGCTGCCCTCCGAACCGTCGCCGGCAATCGCAACCTCGTCCGGCTGTTCATCGGCGAGTTCGTCTCGAACATCGGGGACTGGCTGTACCTGGTCGCGCTCCTCGTGGTCGTCTACCGCGAGAGCTCGGATCCGTTCCTGCTCGGGTTGATCGGCGGCGCCCGGATCATCCCGTACGTCCTGCTGTCGGTCCCGGCCGGGGTCATCGTCGATCGCTACGACCGCCGGATGATCCTCATCGTCACGGACATCATCCGCGGCCTCGCGATGGTCGGGCTGGCGGCGAACACCTTCATGGGTGGACCGGTCCTCGTCACG
Organism: Chloroflexota bacterium; assembly: GCA_004298915.1. GTDB lineage: Bacteria > Chloroflexota > Limnocylindria > Limnocylindrales > CSP1-4 > UBA5189. The sequence goes on from SCTE01000321.1 coordinate 1,218, forward strand.
GTCGGGCTTGCGATCTTCGCGACGATCTTCGCGGTCTTCTTCCGACCGACGATCGGCGCCTACCTCCCGTCGCTGGTTCGCAACGAGGCCGAGCTCGGGCCGGCCAACAGCATCTACGCGACGCTGAGCGAGATCACGTTCATCATCGGCCCGGCCGTCGCGGGCCTGATCATCGCCCTGACCGACCTCGGCTGGGCCTTCGTGATCAACGCGGTGTCGTTCCTTGCGCCGGTCCTCATCCTCCTGACGATGCCCGCGAACCACCCGCGCGCCAGGACCCAGGCCGCTCCGGTGTCCGCCGCCGACGGGGCCAGATCGGCGGGGGTGATGGAGGCGGACGGTTCGACGCCGGCGGCCGCCGGGACCGAAACCATGGAGCCCGAGACCTTCCGGCGGACCATTCGCGCGATCATCCGGCCGGTGGCGGGCCTGGCCCTCCTCGATGTCGTCAGCGGGTTCCTGTGGGGCGGGCTCAGCGTCGCCCTCGTGATCTTCGCGGTCGATCGGCTGCATGCGGGTGAGGACGCCACGGGCTTCCTGTGGGCCGCGGTCGGGGTCGGCGGCGTGCTCGGCGCGGTGGCCTCGAGCTCCGTTGTCCTCCGCCCGAACCTCGGTCCCGTCATGCTGCTCGGTGCTGCGATCCTCGGCGTCGGCTTCGTCGTCCTCGGCCAGGTCGAAACCTTGCCGTTCGCCCTCATCGCGCTGGCCGTCGTGGCCTCGGGAGCCCTGCTCGCCGAGATCGTCAACACGACCGTCCTCCAGCGGGTCGTCCCGGATGCGATCCGGGGCCGGACCCTTGGCTCGATGCAGACGCTCTCGACGCTCACGTATGCCGCCGGCTCGTTCCTGGTGCCGGTCCTGATGACCTCGATCGGCGCGCAGGCGATCCTGACGATCGGTGGTGCGGTGATCCTGCTGGCCGCCCTCGGCACGTTCTACCTCGTCGGGTCCGCGTTCGTTCGCGAGGCCACCTCGGCCGACACGGCGGCGATCCTGGCCCGGGTCGCGCGGCTGCCGCTCTTTGCCGGCGTCTCGCCCGCTGCCCTCGAGCTTGCCCTCCAGCGGCTGGTCCCGGTGCCGGTCACGGCCGGCGAGGTGGTCATCCGCGAGGGCGATCCCGCCGACCGGTTCTACATCATCGCGGCGGGCCGGTTCGCGGTGGACCAGGCGGATCCGGGAACGCGGCTGCCTCGGCGGATCCGGGTCATGGGCCCGGACGAGGTCTTCGGCGAGCTGGGCCTGATGCACGGCGCACCACGGAGCGCCAGCGTCACCGCCGAGACCGACGGGCGGCTCCTCGCCCTGGATGGGCCCGAGTTCCTCGAGTTGCTCAACGCCGGCCCGGATCTCTCGACCCGGATGCTCGCCCGATACGGATCATCCTCCGCGCGACCGGGCTGACCGGCACGTGTGCCTCCCCGCCGCGCTCCTACGTGGCTGAAGCCATCAAGTACGCTGTGCAAGATATGAGTGTTCCCCCTCGACACCACCGGTGACCTGCTCGAACTGTGGCGCGACCTCCGCGCCTGGGCAGAAGTTCTGCGGGGAGTGCGGGCTTCCGCTCGCGCTGGTGTGCGCCGAGTGCGGGACGGCGAATGCACCATCGCAGCGATTCTGCGGCGAGTGCGGGGCGAACCTCGGTGGGGCGGCGGCCCGTATCCCTGGGGCTCCGGGGGCATCGGCCGCTCCACCATCCCTTCCGATCCAAGGGCATCGTGGCGGTACCGCGGCCGCTCCCGTGGCCGAACGTCGCTTGGTGTCGGTGCTGTTCGCGGATCTCGTGGGCTTCACGCCGTTCGCTGAGGAGAAGGACGCAGAGGATGTCCGCGAAGTCCTGACTCGCTACTTCGAGACCGCATCCGACGTGGTCGGGCGGTATGGTGGGACCATCGAGAAGTTCATCGGTGACGCCGTCATGGCGGTCTGGGGCGCCCCGACCGCTCGCGAGGACGATGCCGAGCGCGCGGTCCGCGCCGGGCTCGAACTGGTGGACGCGGTCAAGGTCCTGGGCGTCGGCATCCAGGCTCGCTGCGGTGTCCTGACAGGCGAGGCGGCCGTCACCCTCGGGGCAATCAACCAGGGCATGGTGGCCGGCGACCTCGTCAACACCGCGGCACGACTTCAGTCCGTGGCAGCGCCGGGGACCGTGCTGGTTGGCGAGGCGACCTTCCGTGCCGCCTCCCAGGCGATCATGTTCGAGGCCGCCGGGACACCGGCGCTGAAGGGCAAGGAAAGCCCGGTGCCCGCGTGGCGAGCAGTCCGGGTCGTGGCCGAGCGCGGTGGGCGCGGTCGGAGCGATGCCCTCGAAGCCCCCTTCGTCGGGCGCGACGCCGAACTTCGCCTGCTCAAGGACCTCTTCCACGCCACCGGCCGGGACCGCCGAATCCGCCACGTCTCGATGATTGGACCGGGCGGGCTCGGGAAGAGTCGGCTCGCCTGGGAGTTCGAGAAGTACCTCGATGGGATCTCCGAGCGCGTCTGGTGGCACCAGGGCCGGTCGCCGGCGTATGGCGAGGGGGTGACCTTCTGGGCACTCGGCGAGATGATCCGGGTTCGGGCCGGGTTGTCTGAGACCGACGACGAGGCGGCGACGCGGGCGGGGATCAGCGCGATGCTCGATCAGCACCTCGCCGACGACCCGGATCGTCGCTGGATCGAATCGGCGCTCCTCGAACTGCTCGGTGTCTCCACCGGAATCGCCTCCGATGAGCTGTTCGGCGCGTGGCGGACGTTCTTCGAGCGCATCGCCGAGACCGGGACGGTGCTCCTCGTCTTCCAGGACCTCCACTGGGCTGATCCCGGAACAATCGACTTCATCGACCATCTTGCCGAGTGGTCCCGCGGCTCCCCGATCTTCGTGCTCTCGCTGTCCCGGCCGGATCTCCTGGACCGCCGTCCAGACTGGGGGGCCGGCCAGCGTAGCTTCACCAGCCTCTACCTAGAGCCGCTCGCCGAGGAGGCGATGCGCGAGCTCCTGGCGGGCGTCGTGCCGGGTCTGCCGACGCCGGCGGCCGACGCGATCGTGGCACGGGCCGAGGGCGTGCCGCTGTATGCGATCGAAACGATCCGAATGCTCGTCGCGACCGGACAGCTCGTGGCGAACGACGATGGCACGTACCTTCCGAACGGCGACCTGACCGAACTGGCGGTTCCCGAATCCCTGACGGCACTCATTGCCGCCCGGCTCGACTCCCTCGATCCGGCAGATCGCGCCATGCTCCTCGACGCCGCGGTCCTGGGCCAGAGCTTCACCCCGGCCGGGCTGGGGGCCATCTCCGGATCTCAGCCGGACGATCTTGAGGCGCGCCTTCGATCGCTCGTCCGGCGCGAGCTCCTGACCCAGGTGGCGGATCCGAGGTCACCGGAGCGCGGCCAGTTCCAGTTCGTCCAGGCCCTGATCCGCGAAGTCGCCTACAACACGCTGGCGAAGAAGGATCGCAAGTCGCGGCACCTGGCGGCGGCGCGCTGGTTCGAGTCCCTCGGCGAGCCGGAGCTCGCCGGGGCCCTCGCCGGGCATTACCTCGCCGCGCGCGCCAATGCCACTCCCGGGCCGGAAGCCGATGCCCTGGCTGCCCAGGCCAGGATTGCCCTGAAGGCCGCGGCGGATCGTGCGGCGTCCCTGGGTGCCCATCGTCAGGCCCTGTCCTTCTACGAACAGGCGCTGTCGATCACGGTCGAGGAGGGCGAGGAGGCCGACCTGCGTCGACGCGCCGGCGAATCCGCCGCCATTGCGGGCGACTTCGATCAGGCAGACGGGCACTTCAGTCGCGCGCTCGAACTCATGCGAGCGCGCGGCGATCGCCCGGCAACGGCCGCCCTGGCTGGGCAGCTCGGCCAGACCCTGTTGACCGGTCGCCGGTCCGATCGAGCCATTGCCCTGCTCGAGGCTTCCGCCGCCGAATTCCGGGACCTGGGCGACGACCCGGCACGGCTCCTGATCGTGAGCCAGCTGGCCCGCGGCTACTACCTGATGGGCGATCCGGCCCGGGCGGTCGAGCTCGCCGAACAGGTCCTCGAGGTCGCCGAACGAACCGATCAACTCGTCGTCCTCGCGGACACCCTCGTGACCAAGGGCTCATCCCTGGCCGGTCTGTTCCGGCGGCGCGAGGGGCTCGG
>SCTE01000322.1 GCA_004298915.1 Chloroflexota bacterium
ATTTCCGGCGTCGAATCTGGCCATTCGAGCTCGCCTCGAACATCCTGATCACGGTGGTCGGACCCGAGGGAACGGCTAGCCGCTCAAGCGACCAACCATCGCACGATCACTCGATCGGCGGGTGTCCGATTCCCGCAACCGGCTCCGGCGGAAGGGAGCCTCGGGATCGGCCTCGGCGACCCGCCGACGGCAGCGGTGATGCCGAGATACGCCCGCTACGCCTCGGCGATCACGCCCATCGAGACGCGGAATCCGGCTCGCTTGTGCGACGCAGGCATCAGGGTGCCCTGCCCGACCGGGGCCTCGTCCGGAAACCAGCGCACCCACTCCTCGTTGAAGGCGTCGAATTCGCTCGGTTCGCGAAGGGACCAGTTGGCCCACACGACCTTGTCGAGTGAGCTGCCGGCCCCTTCGAGCTTGGCCTTGAGGTTCTCGAGGCACTGGCGCGTCTGCTCCTTGACGTCGCCCCCGACGAAGCGGCTCGTGGCCGGATCGAGCGGGCCGACCGACGAGACATAGACCATGCCACCGGCCTTGACCGCCTTGCCGTGCCCGACGCGCAGGCTGGGCAGCTCCGAATCGCGGGCCAGGGCGCCGATGCCCCACCGAGCCTTGCCCGGCAAGGCCGGCTTGCTCGGGTCCTCGGGCGGGATCCCGAACTCGCCCGGTGGCAGCTCGATCCCGGCCGTCTGGAACACGCCCATGAACGACGGTCGGATGCCGGTCGGTTTCAGCTCGCCCAGGACCTTGCCGTTCTCGTAGCCGGTCTGATCGAACGTGAAGATGTCCTGGGTCAGGATCTCGTCGTCCTCGATTCCGTAGACCTCGGTGATGCTCACGATCTTGCGCGAGCCATCCTTGAGGCGTGCCGTGTGGACGATGACGTCGATGGCCGAGGCGATCTGCTCGCGGATGGCGTGGAGCGGGAGTTCGTAGCCCGACATCAGGATCATCGTCTCGAGGCGTCGGAGCATGTCCTGGGTCGTGTTGGCGTGACCCGTGGACAGCGAGCCATCCTGGCCGGTCATCATCGCCTGGATCATGTCGAGGGCCTCGGCCGCCCGGCACTCGCCGACGATGATCCGGTCGGGGCGCATGTGGAGCGCGTTCCGGAGGAGGTCACGAATGGCGACCTCGCCGCTGCCCTCGGCATTCGCCGGCCGTGCCTCGAGGGTCACCACGTGCTCCTGCCGGAGCTGGAGCTCGGCGGCATCCTCGACGGTCACGATGCGCTCGTCCTCCGGGATGAATGACGACAGGACGTTGAGGAACGTCGTCTTGCCGGATCCCGTTCCGCCGGATACGAAGATGTTCAGGCGAGCCCAGACGCAGTGCCGCAGGAAATCGAACATCTCGACCGAGGCGGTCCCGAAGTTGATCAGGTCCTTCACTCGGTAGGGGGTCGCGGCGAACTTCCGGATGGTGATGACCGGCCCGACCAGGGACAGGGGCGGGATGATCGCGTTGACCCGCGATCCGTCCGGGAGTCGCGCGTCGACCCGCGGGCTCGTCTCGTCGATCCGCCGTCCGAGCGGGGCGATGATCCGGTCGATGATCCGCTTGACGTGCTCGTCGTTCACGAAGTCGATGTGGACCCGTTCGATTTTCCCGTCCCGTTCGATGAACGTGTTGTGGGGCCCGTTGACCATGACCTCGGTGATCGTCGGATCGAGGAGCAGCGGCTCGAGCGGCCCGAGGCCCGTGACCTCATGAACGATGTCCTCGACCAGGCCCTGCCGCTCGGGCCGGGTGACGGAGAACTTCTCGCGGGTGATGATGTCGTCGATCAGGGAGGCGATGAGACTTCGGACGTCTCCCGGGTTGTTGGCGTCGAGGAGCGCCTCGAACGCGCGAATTGCCTCGGTCTGGACGCGGCCGCGGATGTCCGACAGGAGGGCCTCACGGCCCGGATCTCGCGGCGGACGGGCAGTGGCGCTGGGCGGCGCCGACGCGGCGTCATTCGGAACGGCGTCGCTTGTCGTGCCGGCTCCCTGTTGAGCCTTCTCAACGCGCTGGAGCAACGACATCCACGAACCTCCCTCGCGCCTCGCGGCGCGACCCACCGATGGGCAATGCACCCCTTGCCTTCGCGAAACGACCGTCATCCGGCACGCTTCCCTGTGCACGCAAAGAGTACCCCCGCGGGCCTGATCGACCCGGATGCACGATACCCGCGAACCGCGGGCCGCGGCGTCAAATTCCACGCTCAGTGTGGCGCGGGTGCACCAGTTCGAAGGGACCCGCCCGGGGGCCACGCCGGGTCTCGGACGACGGGACTCGAGTTCGCGCGTTGCGCCTTGTCCACACTACTTGGCCCGTCGGCTGGCCCGAATGTGCCGATCATTGGTACTTTGGTCCCGAGCGGCCGCCGCGAGCGGTCGAGGGACGACCAGGTCGGTCGTCGACGTCGGACGGGGACCCTATGACCATGCACTTCCAGAACGCGCACGGGCGCGGACGTTCCACGCCACGCCTTGCGGCACTCATCACGGCAATCGCCGTTCTGTCAGCTTCGATCCTCGCGGCTCCGGCCGCCGCCGCCACCGGCACCATCGCCGGCAAGGTCACCGCCAGCGGCGGTGTGCCCCTCAGCGGCATCACGGTCCAGGCCGGCACGATCCTCAACAACGGATGGACGCCCGTGGGCTCCACCACGACCACGGCCGGCAACGGGACCTACAGCCTCAGCGTCGCGAGCGGGAAGTACGCGATCCGATTCTCCGACGCGACCACCTACGCGACCGGGTTCTACAGCACCGGCGGGTTCGTGGCCGACGTGTCGGCGGCGACGCAGATCCTCGTCACGTCGACGACGATCTCCAACATCAACGTGATCCTGCCGCCGGCCCACACGATCAGCGGCACCGTGACCGGGCCCGGTTCGGTCCTGCTGTCCGGCATCTCCGTGGATGCCCTGACGAGCGCCGGCGTATTCATTGCCGCATCGACGACCAATGGATCGGGCGTCTACACGCTCTACGTGCCGTCGGGTTCCTACCGGCTCCGCGTCTCGGACGCCACCAAGACCTATCCATCGGGGTACTACACCGGTTCCGGGTTG
>SCTE01000323.1 GCA_004298915.1 Chloroflexota bacterium
GATCGCGATCAGCTACCCCAAGCCGATGACGCTGAGTTTCCACACGATGTCGGTCATCGCCGGGGCACAGCTCGGGGCGACCCATCGCGCCAAGCTGTCGGTCCAGAGCCGCGTCCACTCGAAGTCGGGGCGCAGCATCGGCCAATCGCTCGGAACCCGTAATATCCCCATCATGGCCATCAACTCGGCAACGCAGATCGCCGTACCTCCGCCGAAATACCACATCACCTCGCTGCTCGACACCGAGGTCATGTCGCGTGCCCGGATCGACCGGGTCGTGTTCATCGAGCGGGGCGAGGAGGCGCGTGACCGGATGGAGCTCAGCCCTGCCCTTGACCTGTTGATCGAGAACACCGACGACGCGTATGGCTTCCCGCCGTTCGCCACGCTGGCCCCCCACCTGAAGATGGGTTCAGCGCTCTATCCCGAGCTGCGCAACCGGGAGCGGATGCTCCTGGCGCAGGCCGTGGCGAGCGCGGACCTCTGGCAGCTTCGCGTTGCCGGACACGGCTGGGCCGAGGTCATCCTCGAACTCGAAGCGGCCGGCCGCCAGCCGGTCGAGGCGCGCGAGGTGACCGGCTTCCCGGTCGCGTCGCCGAAGCATGTCGAGCAAGAGCAGGTCGAGCTCGCTCACGGCCGAAACTGAGCCTCATATGGTCCGGGACGGGGCTGGCTTGAGGTTGCCTCGTCCAGGAACGGACCTGATCGGTGATCGAGGTCGGCTCTTCCTGATCCTCGGCGGCCTCATGATCGTCGGCACGATCCTCCGGGTCTGGGCCCTCGCCGCGATCGGCTTCAACAGCGACGAGGCGGTCTATTCGGGGCAGGCGGCCGCCCTGGCGGGCGACCCGACGTATGGCGGCCTGTTCCAGGTCTTCCGCGCGCACCCGCTGCTGGTTCAGTACCTCGTCAGCCTCATGTTCCGCATCGCGGTCGACGACACGCTCGCCCGCCTCGTCGCCGTCGCGTTCGGCATCGCGGCCATCCCGCTCCTGTATGCGACGGGCTCCCTGCTCTACGGCCGTCGGGTCGGGATCGTCGCCGCGAGCCTCCTCACCGTCATGCCGTACCACGTGTTCGTCTCGCGGCAGATCCTCCTCGACGCGCCGATGACGACGCTGTTCCTGCTGGGCATCTACTGCGTCGCCCGGTTCGTCGCCGACGGCGACGGGCGCTGGCTGTATGCCACGGCCATCGCGGGCGGGCTCGCCTTCCTGGCCAAGGAAACGGCGATCCTGCTGGTCCCGACGGCGGGGGCTATGGTCCTGGTCATCCCCGAGATCCGCCTGCGGATCAAGGAGGTCCTCGTCGCCGCGGTCCTGTTCATCCTGGCGCTGTCGCCATATCCGGCCGCGATCGCGGTCAGCGGCGCCAGCGATACCGCGCGACAGTTCCTCGTCTGGCAGCTCCTGCGCAACCCGAACCACACCTGGACCTTCTATGCGGAAATCCTTCCGGCGGCCGTGGGTGGACTCGTCCTCCTCGCCGCGGGCGCGGGCCTGTTCTCGCTGCTCGGCCGGCGCCAGTGGCAGGACCGGCTGGTCATCGTCTGGATCCTCGCGCCTGTCGCCTTCTTCGAGGCCTGGCCGGTGAAGGGCTACCAGTACCTGCTGCCGATCGCCCCGGCCCTGGCGATCACGGCGGGTGTCGGCCTGCTGGTCACCCTCCCGGCAATCCTCGCCCGGTTCCGGGACCGCCTGCCGGCCATCCCCCCCGCCCGGGTCGGCGCGGTCGTCCTCGCGCTCATGCTCGTGTCGATCACGGTGCCGACGGTCGCCGGCGTGACCACCATCACGACCCGGGGCTCGCTCGCGGGAACCGGCGGGCTGCCCGGTGGCCGCGAAGCGGGATTCTGGATTCGGGACAATGTGCCACCCGGGGCGACATTCATGACCATCGGGCCGACGATGGCCAACATCGTCCGCTACTACGGCCAGCGTTCGGCCTACGGCGTGAGCGTGAGCCCGAACCCGCTTCGACGCAATCCTGCCTATGATCCGATCCGTAACCCGGATCGGAGCATCCAGCTCCTGCGCCTGCAATACGTCGCGGTCGACGTCTGGTCGGCCGACCGATCACCCTTCTTCGCCAACGTCGTACGAGGCTACGTGACCAAGTACAACGGCCGCCTCGTGTACGAGCAGCATGCCCAGGTCCGCCGAGCCGATGACTCGATCGGGGATCAGGTCGTCATCCAGATCTACGAGGTTCGGCCATGACCCAATTCGACGGGCCATCGCGGCGGCGTCGCGGCGCCCCGGCCCGAGCCCTCATCCTTGCCGCGGCCGTTGGGGTCGCCGCCTTCGGCGCGCTCGCCGGGACACCGCCGAGCGCACGGGCCGAGGGAGGAGCGGCCACGACCCCGATCGAGCACCTCCTGGTCCTGATGCAGGAGAACCACACCTTCGACAACTACTTCGGGACGTTCCCCGGGGCTGACGGCCCGCCCGATGGAACCTGTATCCCCAACGACCCCCTCCAGCCGAGCCTCGGCTGCGTCGAGCCGTACCACCTCGAGAGCCTCCGGACGGTGGACCTCCATCACGGCACTTCGATCGGACTCAAGGCCTACAACGGCGGACGGATGGACGGCTTCATCGCCGCCCAGAACGAGCGGAACCTGCCCGGCGAGGTCGCCATGGGCTACTACGATGGACGAGACCTGCCGCTCTACTGGAACCTGGCCACCGAGTACACCCTCGCCGACCAGTTCTTCAGTTCGGTCCAGGGCTCGAGTGAGGCCAATCACTTCTACTGGGTGGCTGCCCAGGGACCGAGCGGCACGATCCCGGAGAACGGCTGGGAATTCCCGACGATCTTCGATCGCCTGCACGAAGCCGGCGTGTCCTGGAAGTTCTACGTCCAGAACTACGACCCGACCATCACCTACCGAAACCGCCAACCGGCGTCGGACAAGGCCGCCCAGCTCGTGTGGGCCCCGCTCCTCAACTTCGGCCGGTTCCTGGACACGCCCGATCTGCACGAGCGGATCGTCAATCTCGATCAGTACTACGTCGACCTGGCGGCCGGGACGCTGCCGGCCGTCGCCTACATCGTCCCGAGCGGCGCCAGCGAGCATCCACCCGGTGACGTCAGCCTCGGGCAGGTCTTCGCGACCTCGCTCGTGACGTCGCTCATGCGGACCAGTGCCTGGGACTCGTCGCTGTTCATGATCACGTGGGACGACTGGGGCGGCTGGTATGACCACGTCCCGCCGCCGGCGGTTGACGCCCTCGGGTACGGCTTCCGGGTTCCCACCCTGTTCATCTCCCCGTATTCCCGGAGCGGGGCGATCGACTCCACGGTCTATGACTTCACGTCGGTCCTCAAGTTCATCGAGGAGAACTGGTCCGTGGCGCCACTCACCGGCCGAGATGCGACGGCGAACAGCATCAGTGCCGCCCTGGACTTCAACCAGCAACCCCGGGCCGCACGGATCCCAGGGCCGACCTATCCCGACCGAGCCGATGTCGAGGCACGAAATCGCGACGTCCTGAGCCTCGTCTATACGGCCGCCCTGGGCGGAGCGGCTATCCTGCTCGTCCTGCTCATGCGGCGTCGCCGGACCCGCATCGAGCCTTCAGCCGCGGGGGAAGCGACGTGATCCGGTCTATGGTCCAACGACTCCGACACATGCCGGCTCCGGCGGCCGCAGCGTCGCTCGTGGTCGTGCTGCTCCTGGCGTCCCACGTGTCGCCGGTGGTCGCGGCGCCGGCACCCGCTCCGGCCGTCCTCGGGACACGGATCACCCTGTCCAACCCGGGCGAGGTGGTCATCGGCACGTCGGTCATCGTGACTGCCACCCTCGAAACGCTCGGCGGCAATCCGGTGGTGAACGGACGCGTCACGATGGACGTGAACGGCCTGCCCGCACGTGCGTCGCGGACCGATGCGACCGGCAAGATCAACTTCACCCTGGCATCCGACTACGTCAAGCAGGCGAGCACGCTGAAGATCCGGGTTGTCTTTGCCGGCGACGCGACGCGGGGGCCTTCGTCTGCCCTGACGACGATCGTGATCCGACCCGCGACCATCGACGTCGTCACGGTTCCCGCGGTCGTGGGCATGTCGATCTCGCTCGGGGATCAGGAGCTCGTGA
>SCTE01000034.1 GCA_004298915.1 Chloroflexota bacterium
GCCGTCGCCGGGGCCGTCGAGCGCCTGCTCGGCCTCCACCTTGGTTCGGTCACGGTGATCGTCGATGGCATCGGGGGCTGATCGGCTCCGGAGCCGTCGGGCCGCGCGCCGAGCCGCCCTGGCGGCGGTGTTCGAGGCGGAATTCGGCCAGCGAACGGCCGGCGCGGTCCTCGAACGCGACCTCGCGGCGTCCGAGGGCGACCCCGAGACGGCAGAACTGGCGCGCCGGCTGGTCGGCCTGGTGGTCGATCATCGCGACACCATCGATGCCCGAATCGGTGCCGTCGCGCCACGCTATCCGGTCGTCTCCCTGGCGCGGATGGATCGCGCCCTGCTCCGATGCGCGTTCGGCGAGGTGCTACACTCGGCCACGCCAGCCCGGGTGGCGATCGCCGAGTGGGTCGAACTGGCGAGAACCTACAGCGGAGATCCGATGCGTCGTCTGATGAACGGCGCACTTGGTCAGATCGCACGAGACACCCCCGGCGATTGACCGCCGGTCCCGAAGCCCAGGAGGACCCAGTGGCAACAACCTACGAACGACTCAAGAAGCTTGTCGTCGAGCAGCTCGGCGTTGACGAGGAGCAGGTCACCCCGGAAGCGTCGTTCGTCGACGACCTCAATGCGGACTCGCTCGATCTCGTGGAGCTCATCATGAGCCTCGAGGAGGAATTCGGGACCGAGATCTCCGACGAGGACGCCGAGCGCATTCGAACCGTCCAGGACGCTGCCGACTACATCGACGAGCGGTCCTCCTGAGGGTTCGCCCTCCCACCTCCGGCACCGAGCAACCAGACGGGGGTCCAGCCGCGGGCGCCGACCGGATCGATGCCTTCATCGCTCGCCTGGGACTGCCGATCCGGGACCGCGATCTCGTCGCGCAGGCCCTCACGCATGCGTCGTGGCTCCATGAACACCCCGGTGCCGCGGTCGGCCACAACGAGCGCCTCGAGTTCCTCGGCGATGCCGTGATCGGCGTCGTCATCTCCAGAGAGCTGTACCGCCGCTACCCGGCCGACGACGAGGGCCTCCTGTCATCGCGGCGTGCCGCGATCGTCAGCACGTCCGGCCTGGCGAGGATCGCCGAACGCGTCGGGCTCGGCGAGGCGCTCCGGCTCGGCGAGGGCGAGGCATCCCGCGGGGGCCGCGCCCGGCCGCTCCTGCTCGCATCGGCCCTCGAGGCCCTGACGGGTGCCCTGTTCCTCGACCAGGGCTGGGAAGCGGCCGACCGCTGGATCGCCGCGCATGCCGAGCCCGAGCTGAGTTCCACGCTCGCGGCAACGGCGCTCAAGAGCCCGAAGAGCCGGCTCCAGGAGTGGACCCAGCGCCGGACCGGTGGGCGACCGGAGTACCGGGTTCTCGACGCGCTCGGGCCGGATCACGAGCGGACCTTCCGGATCGAGGTCCTCGTCGACGGTGCGGCGGTCGGGACCGGGACCGGCCCCTCGCGCCGGGTCGCCGAAACGCAGGCCGCCGCCGAGGCCCTCCTCGTGTTGGCCCATCACGAACACGCCCCGGGCGACGCTCCCGATGGCGACGACCGCCCGAGCCAGAGCGACGCCCCGTGACCGTCCCGTGACCGCGCCGGCGCGCTTGCTCTCGGTCCGGCTCCAGGGCTTCAAGTCGTTCGCCGAGCGGACGCTCGTCACGTTCGGGCCCGGGATCAGCGCCGTCGTCGGGCCGAACGGATCCGGCAAGAGCAACCTCGCCGATGCCCTCCGCTGGGCGCTCGGCGAGCAGGGCCGGGCCCTTCGTTCTCGGAAGTCGGAGGATGTCATCTGGGCCGGCTCCGAGCGCCGGTCGGCCGTCGGCATGGCCGACGTTCAGCTGACCCTCGACAACGCCGATTCGATGCTCCCGGTCGACTTCGCGGTCGTCGAACTCGGGCGGCGCCTGTATCGATCGGGCGAGAACGAGTACTTGCTGAACCGGCAGCGCGTCCGGCTCCGCGACCTCGTCGACCTCCTCGATTCGGCCCATCTCGCGGAGAACGCCTTCCTGTTCATCGGGCAGGGGATGGTCGACCAGGCCCTGGCCCTCCGTCCGGAGGAGCGACGCCCGCTCTTCGAGGAGGTCGCGGGCGTTCGTCGGCACGAGCGTCGCCGCCGGCGCGCGGAGGACCAGCTCGTCGAGTCGGAGGCGAACCTGGCCCGGGTGGACGACATCATCGCCGAGCTCCGACCCCAGGTCCGGCGCCTTGCGGCCCAGGCCGAGCAGGCGGCGTCGCGGATGTCGGCCGGTGACGAATTGCTCGATGCCCTGCTCACGAGCGCCCACGCCCGCTGGTATGACGCCTCGGTCCAGATCGCCGGCGCCGCCGATTCGCTTCGGCGACGCCGGAAGGAGATCGACGATGCCCTGAGCGAGCTGTCGCTGCTCGAGGCCGCGTCCGCGGCCGCGGCTCAGGCGCTCGATGAGCGCGCGCGAACCGGCGACGAGCTGCGGCGCGCCGCGGACCAGGCGCGGGCGAACCTCACGGCCGTCCAGCTCGAGGAGGGCCGGCAGCAGGCCGAACGGGCGGCCATTGCCCGGGATCAGGCCCGCCTGGCACAGGAACGGGCGGCCGCCGAGGCCGACCTCGCGGTCCAGCGCCGACGGCTCGCGATGCCGATCCCCGAACGCGACGCGGCCCTCGCCCGCGCGCTGGGCGAGGCCGATCACGAGCTCGCGGCCGCCCTCGCCGAACTGGCCCACCTGCAGAGTGCCGACCGTGCCCGCGACGCCGACGAGGCTGCGCTCCGGCGGGCCGCCCAGGCCCGTGCCGCGGAGGCCGAGGGGGCGCAACGACGCCTTGCCGAGGCGCAACGACGCGCGGGCGAAGAGCGCGAGCGCGCCGCGACCACCGACGAGCGGCTGCGTGTTGCCGAGGCGGCCCACGCGGAGGCCGCCGTCCGTCTGTCGGCCGCCACGGACGCCGAGCGGGAGGCCGCGCAACGACGGGTCGAAGCCGCCGCGACACTCGAGCAGGCATCGGCCGTCGCGGCGACCGCGGCCGATCGAGCCAGTGCTACCGCGTCGGCGCTGGCCGCTGCGCACGCGAGGGTCGAATCGAGCGCGGCGGCGATCGAGGACGATCGATCCTCGGCGTTCGCGAGCCGGATGCGCGGTCGTGGCGCTCGCCGGCTCGACGAGGGGATCGTCGTGGATCCCGGACTGCGCGGAGCGATCGACGCGGCCCTCGCCGGTGCGGGCCGCGCCTACCTGACCACGCGGGACGGACTGGCGGAGCACCAGGAGGAGCGCGGCCTCGCGATCGTCGTCGATGGCATCGAGGCTCCCGGGTCAACGCGCCTCGCGGCGTCGGAAGGCAGCCCCGAGGCGATCCTGCTCGCCCGGGTCGCCGCAGTCGGCGGCGGTCATCTCCGGGACGCGGTCCGCCGGGACACCGGTGGCGCGGCGCTGCGCCTCCTGTCGCGCGCCGTGTGGGCACCGACCTTCGTGGACGCCCTCCAGCTCCAGCCGTATCTGCCGGCCGGCTGGGTCGTCGTCCCGCGCGACGGATCGGCGGTCATCGGCGAGGTCACAGTGCGGCTCGGGCGCGCCGACGGGATGCTGGAGCGCCGCGCGCAGCACGAGCGAGCGGTCGACGAGCATCGCGTCGCGGAGGCCGAGGCCACGACGGCCGGCGAGGCGGCCGCAGGCGCCGCCGAGCGAGCAGCCGTGGCCCGCGCGACGCTCGACGAGGCACGAGCCGTGGAAGCCGCCGCG
>SCTE01000324.1 GCA_004298915.1 Chloroflexota bacterium
GGCCTGTGTGTTGGCGGCCACGACGAACGCGAGCGAGAAGGCAAGGCGGACGGCCGACCAGGACCGAGCCCGCGTCCCGGTCAAAACGGCCTGGATGAGGAAGAAGCTTCCGCCGACCGCCAGGACCTGCAGCGCGGAGGGGTCGTTGACGATCAACTCGATCGCGACCACCGGGAACGCCACGAAGCCCGCCAACAGGAGCTGCGGGTCCCGCCGGGCAATGGTCAGGTAGCGGCGCCACGGCATCCGGCGCCGATGCGGATCGGGCTCGGAGCGGGCGAACTGGGCGATCGGCGGAAAGACGGTATGCGCCGATCCCGCCGCTGGACCGCCAGACGGCGGTGCGGCGAGGACGGCCGGGCCGGGACTCGCTGGGTGCTGTAGCTCGGACATTGCTGGGTCACGCGGACAGAGGCTGGACGGTCGGATGGTTGAGGTCCGATGGGCGCGATCATCCGTCGCCCGTCCGCGCGCGACCATCGCCCTTCCGTACCAGACCGCACAGGACCGACGGCTGGTTCAGCGCCCGGCGGCCGAGACCTCGATCTCCTCGGGCAGCCAGAACCAGCGCAGTGCCTCGAAGTCCGGCCCCACCAGGCTCCGATCCAGGACCTCGGGGCCTGGGCGGTTCCCGACCGCGAACAGCGCCCGGGCGTCATCGAGGTAGCCGGACAGGCTGGTCTCCGGCGCCTGGTGCCGGTGCGCGGCGAAGCGCATCGAGCCCATTTCGTCGTACCGGACGTCGCGCAGGCTCAGTGGCGGCTCGGGCGCTCCTCCGCGATGGCGCCACAAGCCCGAGGCGGGCTCGAATCGGTAGTCGGGCAGGAGGCGCCAGCCATCCGACGCGACGAGGTCGACCGCCGCGAGGATGAAATCGAACACGCCGTCACTGATGAAATAGTTGAAGTTCACCCGGACCCAGCCGGGCTTGATTCCCTCGCATCCTCGCTGGATCTCTCGCTCGAACTCGTGGGACGTCTCGAGGTCGATTCCCAGCAGCCGATGGCCATACGGGCCGGCGCACGAGCAGCCGCCGCGCGACTGGATGCCGAACAGGTCGTTGAGGAGGGCCACGACGAAGTTGTGGTGCAGGTAGCGACCGTCATGCCGGACGACGAACGAGACGATCGACAGGCGATCGAGCGAGTGCGACCCGAGCACCTCGATGTCCGGATTGCGTTCCCAGCGCTCGATGGCTCGGCGGATGAACGATTCCTCGCGGTCCCGGATCGCCTCCGTCCCGGCGGCCTCCTTGAGCTGGAAGACCAGGCCGGCCCGGATCGATTCCACGATCGCCGGCGTGCCGCCCTCCTCGCGGTGCTCGGGATCGGCGAGGTAGACATGCTCGGTCGGATTGACGTAGGCGACGGTTCCGCCACCCGGGACCGTCGGCACGCGGTTCGTGAACAGGTCGCGGCGGGCGGCCAGGATCCCGGGCGTGCCTGGGCCCCCGATGAACTTGTGGGGGCTGATGAAGACCGCGTCCTTGTAGTCGAGCTCGGCATCGTCGCCCGGGCGGTGCGGCGCCAGCTCGATGTCCACGTACGGGGCCGCCGCGCCGAAGTCCCAGAACGAACGGGCGCCGAAGCGATGGAGCAGGACCGAGATCGCGCGCGTGTCGCTGATGATTCCGGTCACGTTCGATGCCGCCGAGAAGCTGCCGATCTTGAGCTCGCGATCGGCGTACCTGGCGAGCTCCCGCTCGAGGGCCGCGAGGTCGATCCGCCCGTCGGCATCCTCGGGGATCGTGATGACGTCGGCGATCGATTCGCGCCAAGGCAGCTCGTTCGAGTGATGCTCGTACGGCCCGATGAACACGACCGGCCGTTCGCTCGCGGGAATCCTCGCCAGGAGGTCGTAGCGGGCGTCGAGGTCGGCCGGCAGGCGGATGTTCAGCACGTCGACGAGCTTGTTGATCGCGCCGGTCGACCCAGAGCCGCAGAAGATGATCGCGTGGTCGTCCGGGTTGCCACCGAGGGCATCCCGGATGATCGCTCGAGCGTCCTCTCGGAACCGCGAGGTCTGGAGCCCCGTGCCGCTCGATTCGGTGTGCGTATTCGCGTACAGCGGCATCACCGCGGCGCGGATGTAGTCCTCGATGAACGTCAGCGATCGACCCGAGGCGGTGTAATCGGCGTACGTGACACGGCGCAGCCCATATGGCCCCATGACGGCCTCGTCTTCACCGATGACGGCGTTCCGGATGGTCTCGATGAGCGCGTCCGAGTCGACCATGCGCGCATCGTACTCGCCCGCGCTCGCGGCAAACCGCGAAGTGGGGCCGCCGGATTCAGGAGCTCGGAGGGCGCTCGCCGGCAGCCCGGTACGCGATGACCTCGACCGGTTCCAGCGTGATCATGCCGCCCGTCACCATTTCGTCGAGTTCGGGCAGGATCGCCCGGATCCGGTCCTCGGCATCGACGATTTCGATCAGGACTGGCAGGTCCTCGGACAGACGCAGGATGCGCGTCGTGTGGAGATGCTGCTTCGCGCCGAAGCCCTCGATCCCGCGCAGGACGGTAGCCCCGGCCAGGCCACGCTCGCGAAGGAGGTGGACGATCGCCTCGTACAGGGGCCGCCCGTGCCAGGTGTCGGATTCGCCGATGTAGATGCGGGCCAGGAGCCCGGTTCCTTCGATCCTCACGAGAGCGCCCTCCCGATCGTCAGGCCCACGAAGACGGCAGCCAGGCCGAGGACGACGGAACCGAAGGCGTTGAGGGCGGCGATGCCGACCGCACCGTC
>SCTE01000325.1 GCA_004298915.1 Chloroflexota bacterium
GAAGTAGCCGAACCCCACGTAGCACGCCCGGTAGAAGCCTGAGTCCTCCCAGGCCCGGTAGTCCTGTGGCGACTGGACGAAGGCGACCGCCGGGTCGTTGAAGTGCGGGATGGCGTCGCGAAGCCAGCGCGCGTCCACCACGTAGTCGGCGTCGACGACGCCGACGATCTCCACATCGGGCGGGAGGTGTGCGAGCCCCCAGTTGAGCGCGCCGCCTTTGAACCCGGGCCACTCGGGCAGGTGGACGAAGTCGACGGCGTGGCCAGCTGCGCGAAGCCGGGCGCACTCCGCATTGACCGGCTCCCAGAGCGCAGGGTCAGTTGTGTTGTTGTCGATAACCTGGACCCGCAGCGCGGGATAGTCGACCGCGATGAGCGAGGCGATCGTCTCCAGCACGAGGTCGGGCGGTTCGTTGTACGTCGGCACCTGAAGGCAAACGACCGGCCAGCGCTCTGGGTCGGGGGGACGCGCCGGGTCCACCGGGGGAGCGCAGAGCGCGTCGATCATCTCGAACGCGCTCCCGATGACCATCGCGATGGCCGCGGTCTGGAGCAGGAGTAGGACGAGCCCGAGCAGAAATGAGACCGGGTCGCCGCCCAGCAGGAACGTCGCCCGGACGAGGTAGACGGCATACAGTCCCGAGACGACCACGAGGGCGGCGAACAGCCACGCGCCCACCGCATACCAGTAGCGCGGCAGGATGAGGCCGACCGCTGCGATCGCGATGAGCGCGACGGACGCCCCAACCGGCACGACAGGCGCTAGCACGAGCATCGCGAACGCGAGAAGACGGTCGGCGAACGGCGTCGGCCGTCGGCCGGCGAAGACGAGGAAGGCTGTGAGGACGACCAGTGCGCTCGTCGCGCTGGCCAGGGCTGCAGTCAGCAAGAGTGGCTCACGAGGGATTCTCCATCCCCGGCGAGAACACTGTACAGGGGCTGGTCTGAGCTGGGAGGGCAGGAGGCTGAGCGTGCGGATTCTTGCACGGGCCGTGGGCTATGGTCGAGGCCTTCGGGCTCGGGCAGACGCGGGCCGAGGATCCACACTAGGTGCGCGGTCGTCGTCGCGCCCACCTTGGATCGCGCGCTCGCCAGATTGTGCTTCACCGTCGAGTGGGACAGCCCGAGGCGGTGGGCGGCTGCCTTCGCGGACCCGGCCGCCAGCACGGGAGCAACCACCCCGACCTCACGATCGGTGGTGCGTCCGGCTGCGGGTCGGGACGGCCGTCGCGTCATGCGCTCCGCAGCCAGTCGAAGGGCTCCGCCGGCTCGGCGAGCCGCATCGTGATCGGAAGGTCCGTGGTCGCGGGGCAATGCCTCTCGCCCCGACCAAACCTACCTCATCGCCGAGCCGCCGCTCCGAGAGGGCTTGTGTGATGGCCGACCCGAGTTCAATCCGGACACCCCCGGGTCGGACGAGGAGATGGCCTTCCACACGATTCGCGGCTACCCGGAGGCGGGCCATCCCGCCCGAGGTGAATGCATGCCAGCCACGCCGAATGACCTTCCGGTCCGCTCGCCTCGGTGCCTGCCTGTTGGACGGTCGCGCATCGGCAGCAGAGGGCAACGTCAGTTGGGCCGGGATCCGTTCAGCCGACGCGAGGTCACGTGGTCCCATCGTTCGTCACGGACGTTTCGGTGCGCCTGATGCTGGTGTCGGGGAACTGGGTCCGCCCTCCGACGACCCCGACAGGATCGCGCTCGCGGTGGCTCGACGCGGATCATTCGGCAAGGCAACTTCGAGAAAGCGCCTGAGATCGCGCTGGACCAGGTCACCGGCCCTGCCTTCGATCCGGAGGCGGGCAATCGCCCGGTAGAGGAGTGCGTCGGGCTGGTCGGCCACGAGCTTGAGCACTCGGTCGAACGCAGCGCTCGCCGCAACCGGCTGATCGGCGCCGAGGAGGATCGACCCGACGCCGAGAAGCGCGGTCACGTTGTTCGGCTCCACTGCCAGGACGGCCTGGAAGCGCGCCGCCGCCTCGCCGACCCGGCCAGACTCCAACAACCGCGTGGCGAGCGCAATGAGGACCTCGACGTTCGCCGGTTCCGCAGCGACGAATGCCTCCAATTCAGCAATCGATGGCGCCGAAGTGAGCACCTGCTGCCCTGAGACTTCGGCGCCGGCGAGACGGGGCAGGACGGCCGCGCCGATGGGAACGACGAGGGCCAGCGCCATGCCGCCGTACACGAGCGCCGTCCCAAGTCGGCCAGCGCGGCCGGGCGATCCACGCCCCGAGTCGGGCGGCGAGGTTGCGGATCGTCCCGCCATTGCGCGCCGGACAACAACCAGGGATCCGAGGATCACGATCGCCAAGGGCACGAGCCAGAGGAAGAGGTCAAGACCCGCGACGGGAGGATCGAGCAGGATCCATCGGCCGTACCGGGCAACGAAAAACGCCCGAACGGCGTCGTCACTGGCGCCCGCGGCGAGCTGCTCGCGCACGAGCGCCCGCATCTGCGTCGCCGACGTGGCCGGCGAATCGGCGATGGATAGACCCTGGCACGTAGGACAGCGGAGCTGTGCTTCGATGACCTGGGCTCGGTCCCCGATCCCGACGCGAGGCGCGCGAGCAGCGACGGCGACACTGACGAGGACGGCCGCCAGCGCAACCAGAAACAGGAGGTCAGCACGCTGGAGACGCTTCCAGCTGATCCTCACGGCAGGATCCGTTCGACCTGGCGCTTGAGGTCGGCGGCCACCAGCGCCCCGACCTGATGGGAGCGGACAATGCCATCCCGGTCGATGAAGAACGTCTCGGGGATCCCGAAGACACCGTAGTCAATTGCTGTCCTGCCTTCAGGATCCAGGAGGCCTGGGTACGTCTGCCCGTACTCCAGCATGAACTTGCGGGCATTCTCCGCACTGTCCTGGTAGACGACACCGAGGACTCGTAGACCGCTCGCGCTGTACGCGGCTGCGGCCCCGGTGAGAAGTGGGGCCTCCTCCCGACAGGGAATGCACCACGACGCCCAGAAGTTGAGGATGATCGGCTTGCCTTTGAGATCGGCCAGGGAGACCTGGCCGCCATCGAGTGTCTCGAGCACAAAGGTCGGCGCCGCCCTGCCGACGATGGGTGTGTCCACGGTTCCCCCGGGTCGCCCGAGATTGATGGAGAAGGCGGCAATCACCACCGCGATGGCCGCAAGGATCCAGATGCCGATGATGCGGCGACGTCCCAACCGACGCTCCGGTCGCGGTCCGGGTTTCTCATCAGGTCGCAGGTCCTGTTCGACGAGCGCTTCACCCATCGATCTGGTTCCGGACGGCGTGCAACTCGTGGACCCACAACGGCTCATTGCTGCGCGACCGAGCGACCGCTGACCGCCGTGGTGTCCGCGCCCCTCCGAAGGCAACGCCACCGCCAAGCGCGATGATCGCGCCCGACGGCCAGATCCACGAGACAAACGGATGGATCCCGAGGCGGACCGTGGCGACGCCGGTGGCCAGGTCGAGATCCAGCAGCGTGACGTACACGTCGTCGACGAGCCCCGGGAGGATCGCGGGCGTGGCGATCGCCTGCGTCGATGCTCCAAGGACATTGAGAGCCGGATGGACATCCGCGGTCGTCGAGCCCAGGTTCAGTCGAAGATTGGCGACGATCGCGGTCCCGTTCGGGACCGGCTGGTTCTCCGTCCGTAACAGGGTCACGCGGTGGCCGAGCACTTCGGCCGTCGCTCCCGTCGTGAGCGTCACCACCTGCTCGCGCTTGCCGGTCGCTGATGCGAGGACCGCGAGCGCGAGCGCGGCGACGCCGACGTGCGACAGGAGACCCCCGATGGCTCGCGAACGAGCAGGACGCGCAGCCCGGGAACGACCCGCAGCCGACCCAGCCCGCGGGACAATTCGGCCTACGAGAAACCAGATGGATTGACCAAGGGCAAATCCGCCGGCGGCGGCACCCGCGACCGCGGGGGGGCCGGACCCGAGAACGGTGACCAGAACTGCGATTACCCCACCGACCACGGCGCCCGGGACGATCGCCCGACGCACCTCGCTCGACCAGTTCCCCCACGGCAGCGCGGGCCCGATCCCCACCAGGACCAACAGGCCAACCGCCATCGGTCCGACGATCCGCTCGAAATATGGGGCACCGACGCTGACGCGCGTGTTGGCCAGAGCCTCCGTCAGCAGGGGAAAGACCGTTCCGAAGAGCACCGTGGCCGTGATCGCCGCCAGCAGGAGGTTGTTGAGCAGGAACGCGCCGCCCCGGACCCCGATCCGTCCGCCCGGGGATTGGTGCGGCAGACGCACCAGCAGCAATCCGACGGTGCCGACGATCACGGCCCCGAGCAGGCTCACGAACAGCGGGCCGATCGCCGACCGTGTGAACGCGTGAACCGAATCAAGAAGGCCACTTCGAGTCACCAGCGTGGCAAACAACGTGAGACCGAAGGATGCGGCGATCAATGACACGTTCCAGGCCGCCAACGCGCCGCCGCGGCGCCCGATCATCGCCGAGTGCAGGAATGCGGTCGCCGTAAGCCACGGCAGGAGCGCGACGTTCTCGACCGGATCCCAACCCCAGTAGCCGCCCCAGCCAAGGACCGCATAGGACCACCACGCCCCGGCCATCAAGCCGAGGGTCAAGAGGACCCATGGCCCGAGCGTCCACGCTCGAGCCAGGCGCAACCAGGCGCTGTCAAGCCGGCCACGGACGAGCCCGTCGACGGTCAGCGCAAAGGGCACACTGAGCCCGACAAAGCCCAGATACAGCAGGGGCGGGTGGAACGCCATGAGCGGGTGATTCTGGAGGAGCGGGTTCGGGCCCGGCCCGTCGAGGGGAACCGGCGAGACGGGGAGCCAGGGGTTGCCGGGCCCGGCCACGATGAGGGCGAAGAACGCCGTCAAGCCGAGAAGAACAGCGAGCGCGATGGGAGACCGTTCCCGCTCACGCTCCGCGAGCCGCCGGATGAACAGCACCGTCACGCCCGCCTGGAGCCCTGCCCAGAAGAGGATCGATCCTTCGAGCGCACCCCACAGGGAGGCGACCGTATACAGCAACGGGGTCGCGCGGCTCCCAACCTCAGCCACAAAGCGGATCGAAAAGTCGTGTGCGACGAGCGCAACGACCATCAGACCATTGGCCGCCACCAATCCGGCAAGGCTCAACCATGCTGCCCGGATGGCCATGGCAACCGGCCACGTTCCCTGCCAGGCACGGACCCCCGCATAGACCCCAAAGATGGCGCACGCGGCCGCGAACACTGTGGCGACGAGACCGAGCGGACCGATCACGGAGTCCCGGCGCGTAGCGTGTCCAGCAATCCGGGAGGCACCGTCTCGCCGGACCTCAGGGGTTGATACACGGCCGAGTGCTTGACGAGGACCTCGTCCGCCAGGAACGTCCCTGGGGCGGTCGATCGGCCGTCGAGAATCACGCCGATCCCATCGCGAAACAGTCCGGTCGGGAGGGACTGGCTCTCCACGAGCATTTCGGTGGTGCCGTCGGTGATCCGGAACGTCAATGTCGCGGAGGGGCTATCCCATCGAACCGACCCGGGCTCCACGATCCCGTACAGGCGTACCGACGAGGTGATCGATCGCGTCTGGAGTTCGGTCGGCGTCACGTAGTAGACAAGGGCATTTGTCAGGCTGATGGCGATGAGCCCGACAAACGCCATCACGATCAAGCCGAGGCCGACGAACGTTGCCGTTCGCGGCCGGTTCATCGATCAGCCTCAGCTGCCTCGTCGTCGTCCGTCGCCGCGTTATCTCTGCTGACGACGCCCGGGTCGTGGTGCCGCTCGCGGCCGATGGCCTGCGCGGTCCGGCGGACGACGGCCTCGCGCCGGGCGATCGAGGTGATGTAGGCCGCGAGGCCCCCGATCACGATCAGGTACGAGGCCGCGACGAACGGCAGCTCGGTCACGTTCCCGGACCGAGCGTCAGGTCGGCAGCATCTCGGCCCGCCTCGAGAGCCGTACGGCGCCGGAGCGCCCAGATGAAGACAAGCGTGAAACTCAGCAGACTCGCGAGAAGCTCGAAGAGCAGGGTATGGTCGATGGATGGGTCGCCCGGGCGGATCACCGTTGGCGCCTGGTGCAGGCCCCGCCACCACAGCACCGAGAAGTGGACGATCGGAACGTTGACGAATGCAACGATCCCGTAGACGGCGGCGAGTCGCGCCCGCCGATATCGATCACCGAGGGATTGACGAACCAGGAGGTAGCCGGCGTAGACGACGAACAGGATCGCCGTCGTGGTGAGCCGAGGATCCCAGTCCCACCATTTGCCCCACGTCGCCTTGCCCCAGATGGCGCCGGTCACGATCGTGATTCCGGTCAGGACGAGCCCGATCTCCGCCGCAGCGATCGCGAGGCGATCGAACCGCAGCTCGCGTCGCCAGAGGTACAGAACGCTGCTGACGAACGTCACGAGGAAGGCCAGGTAGGCGAGCCATGCGCTCGGCACGTGGACATACATGATCCGCTGTACATCGCCCTGCGCGGCGTCGGCCGGGACCACGAAGAGACCGACGATGGTCGTGATCGCGAGTGCGGTGCCGGCCAGCAGGCCGAACGTCGAGACGCGGGCCTTCATCGGCATGTCAATCCGGCCTCGCCGCGCTCTCGTAGGCGAGCAGGCCAACCCCGATGAACAGGCCCGCCTCGACCGCCGCCGCGCCGGTCCAGAGGAGACCGTCGCTCGACCGGCCGTCGAGCAAGGCGGTACTCGCCTGGACCCCGGCGATGAACGTCGGCACGAGCAGGGGCAGGAGAGCGACAGGTACGAGCAGTGATCGCCGATCGGCGTCGGCCACCACCGCGCTCACGAGGGCAATGACCGATGCGGCAGCGAGGGACGTGAAGGTCGCCACGAGCACCAGACCCGCGTATTCGGGACGAACCGGGAGATCGAGCAGGATTGTGGCCGCGACCCAGATCGCCAGTTGCAGCAGGAAGAGCGCAACTGACAGGCTGATCACGCGGCCAACGAAGAGCGACCGTCGATCTGTCAGAACGAGCCATAGGCCAGTGAATGCCTCGTCGGACCGATCGATCTGTTCGAGGCGCTCCGCCACCGCGAGGGCGGCGTACAGGAGAGCGATCCAGACCACCGCCGGCGCCAACGATCGAAGGCGCTCGGGCTGCGGTCCGACCGCGAGTCCGATGAGGATCAACGCAATGCCAGCAAGTGCCGCCGCGCTGCCAAATGCCTGCCCGGCCCGGAGTTCCACGCGGATGTCCTTTCGGGCGAGCACGACGGCATCGACGAGGAGGCTCATCCAGCGGCCAGCCCTTCGCCGATCGGCGCCAGTCGGCCCACAGGGCTTGTTCGGTGAATTCGCCCTCGATCCAGAATCAGGGACCGGGTCGCGATGGATCGGCTTCGTTGATCGTCGTGGGTCGCGATGACGACCAGACGACCCAGATCGCGCGCGACAGCCAGTGCCTGGGCGACGCGATCGGCCGCAGCGTTGTCAAGGCCGGCGAACGGTTCGTCGACCAGGATGACGTCCGGATCCGTCGCGAGCAGACGGGCCAGCCCGACGCGCCGCCTCGTCCCCGCCGAGAGATCCCCGACCCGCCGGTCGGCGTGGGTCGCGACCCCCAGCATCTCGAGCTGTTCCAACGCGCCATCGCGGCGTCGATGAGCGAGTCCGGCCGCGAGCTCGACGTTCTCGCGGGCCGTGAGGTCTTCGAACAGGTGCGTCGCATGGCCGACCAAGCCGACGATGGTCCGATCAGGCTGCGGATTGCCAGAGGTCCGGACGGTGCCGCGGGTCGGTGCGAGGGTTCCGGCCAGGATCTTGAGGAGCGTCGACTTTCCGGACCCGTTGCCACCCAGGACGCTGATCAACTCGCCCGACCGTGCATCGAGATCCATCTCCCAGATGGCGACGGTCTCGCCAAAGAGTTTCGTCACAGATCGGGCAAGGATCGAGACCGTCGAACCGCGGTTGAGCGACACAGCGCGCACAGGACCTCGTCTGCTCAAGCCGATCTCCGAAGTACGACAGACCCGTAGTATATGGCCTCGGCAGGCGGGGGCTCGGGCGGAGCCTCGCGACGGACCGGCGGCTAGCGTCCGAGTCGCCGGGTCCCCAGGGCTCGCCGCTCCGGTGGTAGGCTCCGGAGACAGCAGCAGGACGCTCCATGACCCGAAATCCGCGCATCGAAGATGTCCTCGGCCCGTTGGCGTCTGCGATCGTCCGCGAAGTCGGTGCACGGGGCGAGGCGACGGTCACGGACATCGTGGCTGCGCTGCGAGGCAGCCAGTCGCGCGACCATGCGTACACGACGATCATGACCGTCATGTCCCGACTCGCCGAACGTGGCGTCCTCACCCGCGAACGGCGGGGCCGCCAATTCGCCTACCGGACAACGGCACCCGAACGCGAACTCATCGACGAATTGAGCGGCCGTGCCGTCGACAAGCTCGTCGATCGATTTGGCAGCGCAGCACTGCGTCATTTCGCCGCCCATCTCTCCGAACTGGATCCGGAGACGCGAGCGCGGCTCGAATCCCTCGCCGATGGTTCCGATGACTGACCCACGGATCGGTGGAGCCATCGCCATGGTTCTGGGTGTCCTCGGGTGGTGCGTGGCCTTCGGTGCGCTGCTGGGGGGAGATCCGATGATCGCCTTCGAGATCGGCGGCGCGGCGCTCGTGCTCCTTTGGGCGGTGCTGGTGGTTCGCGAGGTGCTTGAATCGCGCAGAGTCGCCGCCGTGCTGACGATCGACTCCGAGCCGGGGGTATTTTTCGGCGTCGCCTGCCGGGTGACGCCCGCCCTGGCGATGGATGCCCTGGTCCTGGGGTCGCTGCGGCCACAGGTGTTCGTGGGCGCGGAACTCGTCGTGAGCCTGATGGACTGCGAGCTCGAGGCCGTGATGTTCCACGAAGACCATCATCGACGCACGCGAGCACCGCTCCGAGCCGCTGCGCTTGGGGCCTGGCTGCGCATCACGGGGCGGTCAAACCACCTTCGAACCGTCTTGCTGGGTCGGCTCACGGCGCTCGAAACGTTGGCCGATGCGGATGCAATCCGGCGGGGATCGACGCCTCGGTCCCTTGCCGCTGCCCTCCTCAAGGGCGACCTCAGCATCCATCCCGTGGCCTTCACCTACGGGACACAACTTCGGGTTGAGCGACTCCTGGAGCACGCGTCTGGGATTCCGGATCGGTCCCGCCCGGCGCCACCCTACGAATGGCTCCCAATCGCGTTCGTGGCTATCACGTCGCTCATCTGTCACGCGAGTCTGTAAGCGGGCCCACGGGCCGCACGTCTGGGGCCCGACTCGGAGTTACGCGCCCTGGACGGCGATCAGGACCAGAACAACGACCACAACAACCGCGGCCGCGACACCAGTCAGTGACACGGTTCGAGCCAACTTCCGTCGCTCGACCCTCAGCCGCAGAAGGATCTGCCGCACGATCGCGTAGGCCGCGAACGCCGCGGCAAAGGTCACCCCCGGGATCGGCACGACGCTCCCGACAACGAGCCCGAGCGTGACGAGCCCTATGACGAGTCCGGCACCGGATTCCAGGAGCTGCGTCGGGACGCGGCGAGCGCCGAGCCTTCGGTCCGATGACCAGATCCCCCAGCGCGACGCCGTGCATCGACCGGCACAGCAGCCGGTCAGGAAGCAGCCGACCCGTCCGATCGCGACCGCGGCGAAGATCCCCGGCGTGCTGGCGTCGAGCACCACACCGATCGGCAGGTCGAACTGGAACAGCGTAACGGCCGCCACGACCGGCACGACGATCAGGAACCCGTCCACGGCCCACCCACCGCGGATGATCGATTCGTCCGGGTGGAGGACGGCGTACCAGAGCTTCGCGCCGATGAGGCCTGCGGTAATCGCGATCGCCGAGGCGGTCAGGGCGCGGCCGACGGAGACGCTCCCGCTGCCACTGCCGAGGATGGCTGCCTGGATCAGGAGTGCGGAGGCTATTCCGAAGATCGCCAGGACGAAGTACAACCCGGGCACGACCGCGGGCTGGCGGGCGACCGGCGCCAGCAGCGCCCAGCGCGTCGCAATCGGTGTCTCCGCTCCGTCGATGACTGACCAGCGACGCCATGACCAGACCGCCCGCGCAAGCTGTCGAGTCCCCGTCATCCTCGCGCTTCGCGAGACACGATCTCGGTCTCGGGAATCGCCGATCACTTCGCCCGTGACTGTCCATTCCCCGGCCTTGATCCCGTAGACCCATGTAGTGATCGATACGCGGCCCGAGCCCGGGACGATGCCGTCGACCGATTCGTCCCTTGTGAACTCCTCGTCATGCCGTGGGGTGCCATGAGCCGCAGCGTGGCGTCCGTGGAACCGGACGCTTATCGAGTACGGTTCCCCGAGCTCATCGCCGCTATCAATCCAGAAACTCGCAACCAGAGCCTGCGGTTCATCCGCGTCCGAGGCGGTTGCGGGGTTGGAGGACGCCCGGTCGACCGGAGCCGCCACGACCGAGCGCGCGGTCATTGGCAGGGTACGTGCGGACGGTCGATCGCGCACCTTGGAGCGCTTCGTCACACGTCGTCGCGCCATCGCGAAGGTATCCTTCCCGTAACGTCGTCTGGGCGGTCCACCTCCACTGGCACCCGCCGTCATCTACTACATTGGGATAGTACATTGATTTTCTGCACGACCCGTCTGCCCGGAGCGCAGCGAAGTCGAAGTGAGGCGCCCGACGTTCGGCCGGACCACGTCATGTTCGCCTGCTCGGGTTGATCCTCGGAGTCTCGCTCGTGATCGCGGCGGTCCTCTCGCTGGCCCGGAGCCTCAACCTCGTAGCGACACCGCCCGCGTTCCCGAGCTCGGCGACTCTCGTGGATCGACTGCTGGGGCAGGGGGATTTCCGGCGTCGAATCTGGCCATTC
>SCTE01000326.1 GCA_004298915.1 Chloroflexota bacterium
GAGCGATCCGATCTCGATGCCGGATGGCGCCAGGAACGAGATGGTCGTCACGGCGAGGCCCATCCCGACGAGCGCGAGGCCGGGCAGCACGAACAGGAAGTTCGGCGCCGACACCAGCAGAAAGCGCAGGTGACGCCATCCATCGCGGACGGTGTTGAGCTTGCTCTCACCGAGGCGGACGTTGTACGGAGCCGGCACCTCGGCGACCTGGAGGCCCTCCCTCGCTGCGTTCACGATCATCTCGGACGCAAGCTCCATGCCACCCGAGCGAAGGCGGAGCCGTTCGTAGGCATCGCGGGTGAAGGCCCGGAAGCCGCTCTGGCTGTCACCGACTCGCAGCCCGATGAAGCGGCGGATGATGAGGTTGATGATCGGGCTGCCGATGTACCGGTGGGCCCAGGGCATCGCACCCGGCGTGATGCCGCCGGTGAACCGGTTGCCGAGGACCATGTCGGACCCGTCACCCAGGGGCTTGAGGAGTTCGTCGAGTCGGCTGAAGTCATACGTGTTGTCGGCGTCGCCCATCACGATGATGTCCCCGCTGGCCTCGGCAAAGCCACGCAGGTAGGCGTTGCCGTAGCCACGCCGGCGCTCATGGACGACGCGAGCGCCGGCGGCAGTCGCAAGCGCCGCGGAACCGTCAGTCGACCCGTTGTCGACGACCAGCACCTCGCCATCGGTTCCGCTGGAGCTGAGCCATGCGCGGGCCTTCGCGACGCAGGTCGCGACGGTCTCGGCCTCGTTGAGGCAGGGCATGACGATGGATACGCGGAGCGGCACGGTGGCAGCCGTCATCGGACCTCCGGAAGGGCGCTTCGGTCGGGGAAGAAAATCGCGCGGCCTCGACGCGAGGCCGCGCGACGTTGGCCTCGATGGAGACCACGCGAGCTGCGACTACGGGCAGTCGCCGTACTCGTCGGGAAGCACGTCGCCGTGCCTCAGGTGGGCCGGCAGGGCGTTGCCCGAGATGTTGATCTCGTGGTAACTCCCGTTCCCGGTTCGGTGGCAGACGCTGACCTTGTCGGCGGGCTTCCCGACGACGTTGGCGGTACTGGCGGCCACGAGAACCAGGGCCGGAACCAGGGCGCTGAACATCATTCGGCGCACATTGACCATCGATAACTCCTCCTCGTGCTGATGGTCTGGCGAACCTAGCACGGGGGTCGGGTCCGGCTGTGAGCCCTACTTTGGGGCTACGACACGCTCAGCGGGTCCGCTCTCCGGTGACCGATGGCACCATCGACGAACCCGCGCCGTGCCTTGCACCGAGGCCGTGCGAGGAACCGGCAGGTGATGCCGTCGGCCCTGCGGTGACGAATGTCAGCGGCGCATGGGCAGTGCTGCGACGACCGATCCGACACAGCGCCCCTGTGCCAGTCCGCGCTCAATCGCAGCGCGATAGTGGATGCCACCGTACAGGCGGGAGATCGCTGCCTCGTCCGCGAACGCCGAGAACGAGCCGAATGAGCGCGGGGCCAGACCCCGGGCATCGTGGGTATGGTCGATGAACGCCACCTGCCCGAACGTGGCGGTCAGCACCTCGGCGGCAGCGGCAGACTGGACCGAGTGGCCCGACGTGAACTCGGGAAAGGGAGGGGTCGTCACCGGCAGGGGGTCGCCCCAGGTCGGATCGACATGGCTGCGGATGTAGGTGATCGGGCGGACCAGGTTGTGCAGGTACTTGATGCGCCAGCAGGCGATGAACGCGTCGCACACCGCGATACCGAGACGTGCATAGGCGACGGCCGCGTCAGCCAGCGACCGATCCTGTGAGCGGAGGATCTGTCCCAGGATTGAGACCGAGTGGCCGGGTGGCGTCGCGGTCTGACCCGGATCGTCGGACCAGAACAGCGCGATCTCCCTCTGGGCAGCGGTAAGGCCATTCACGGTCTCGTACACCTCAATCGCCTCGGCGAAGAAGGCGCTCTGCGGGTCCGTTGAGAACGGCGGCGGCGAACCGGGATCGCAGGCGAGGGACGAGTCGAGGGCCATGCAGCGATTCCCGCCCCAGTAGGGCTGGAGCGCAGGTAGGAAGCCCGGCGCCGTCGGCACCCAGAGACCCGGGCCGGCCGGTGGGACGTACCCAGTCGGGAAATTGCGCTGGTAGCCGGCGTGACCGCCGTCAACGCGCGCCCACGCATCGATGGTGGCCGCAATCTCGCGGCCACGTTCCATCGATCGACGCAGGATCCCGCGCGGCACGCCGCCGTTCAGGTGCTCCTCCAGGAGGTCGATCTCGGCGAGGAGGGCAGCGGGCGCCGTCGGGAACAGGCTGCGTGTCATGGCTGCCAGCGCGCCGTTGGCGACGGTCGGCCAG
>SCTE01000327.1 GCA_004298915.1 Chloroflexota bacterium
GCCACAGGTCGCGGTCGAGATCCATCATGAACGCCAGGACTCGCTCGCGGATCGGGCCGAAGTACTGGTCCTCCAGCTCCTGGCCCTTGGGCGACGCTGCCCCGAACAGCGTCCGGCCGGTCAACAGGAGGTCGGGCCGCTGCTCGGCCAGCCGACGGTCGACCAGGAAGTATTCCTGCTCGGGCCCGATGTTCGTGAACACCCGCTTGGCCGTGTCGTTGCCGAACCAGCGCAGGACACGGAGCGCCTGCCGGCCGAGGGCCGCCTGCGATCGAAGGAGCGGGATCTTGTAGTCGAGGGCCTCGCCGGTGAACGAGACATACGCCGTCGGGATCGTCATGGTGACGCCGTTCGGCTCGACCTGAAGGAAGATCGGGCTGGTCACGTCCCAGGCGGTGTAGCCGCGAGCCTCGAACGTGGCCCGGATGCCACCCGACGGAAACGAGCTCGCATCGGGCTCGCCCTGGACGAGGTTCTTGCCGGAGAACTCGGCGATCGTCCGACCCTCGCCCACCGGGCTGAGGAACGAGTCGTGCTTCTCGGCGGTCGAGCCGGTCATCGGGACGAACCAGTGGGTGAAGTGGGTCGCGCCATGGGCGAGCGCCCACTCCTTCACGCCATGGGCCACCGCATCGACGATCGCGGGATCGAACGGCTCGTGGCCATCGATGGTCTGGCGGAGCTTCTCGAAGATCGGCCGGGCGAGGTACTGCCGCTGCGCGCCTTCGTGGAACATGTAGGTCCCGTAGATGTCCGCACCGGCGAACTCGAGGAACTCCTCGGTTGAGGCCACCCGATGGTTGGCGATGGACGCGATGGCGGTGCTGCGAGCGGACATGTGTCTCCTGCCGGCGAGCCGAGTGCGATGGTCGCCCGAGGCTCGATCCATACCGTTTGGGCACGTTCTTGTGCCGGACGCACGATCGGAAGGGACCGCGCGATGCCGAAATGGATCCTACCGGGTTTCGGAGGCCCGAGTGAACCTGAAGTCGCCTCGCAACCTCACAATGACTTATGGATTATGCACAAGTCTGAGCGCCGTCGACAGCGCGAACCGGACGTCGGGATCCGAGAGATCCCATCCACTGATCTCCTCGATCCGGCGGAGGCGGTAGGAAACGGTATTCCGATGCACGCCGAGGGCCGTCGCTGCCTCGCCGATTCCGCCCCGATCGAGCACGGCCCGGAGGGTCGCGAGGTGCTCTGCCCGCACGTCGGCACGGCCCGCGAGGAGCGGTCCGAGGAGCGCCCGAGCCAGCCGATCCCCGTCGCCGAGATGGTGCAGGGCGCCCAACATCCGATACGTCGGCAGGAGCGCCGCCTGGGCGACCCGGCGGGCATCGGGGAGGGCCTCGACGGCCTCGAGCGCCCCTCTCGCCTCGGCTTCGGCCGTCGGCCGCTCCCCCGCCACGGCGAACGGACGCGACACCGCGACCGTCCGACCAAGGAACGCGGCGATCTCCGCCGCGGCCGCAAGACCGGCCGGATCCGGCCCGCCGTCCGGATCAACCGCCAGGACCGCGCGGATCTCGAGCGACTCGGCATCGCCTCGAAGGACCATCCGGCGCGCCGGCGCGAGGAGCCGGAGCTCGCGCCGGTTCGCCTCGCGGCGCTCGACCGCCTCGGCGGCGTCATCGGCTTCGCCCGGGATGCGCTGGCGAGCCAGCAGCACGACCCATGGCGGCCCGGCCGACGGGAGCGCCTCGGCGCGTCGTGTCGCGTCCCTCGCCCGACGGACCGCCTCGTCCCTTGACAGCTCGAGCGCGAGCAGGCCCGCGATCCGTCCGACGGCAATCCGTTCGAGATCCGTCGGCGGCCGAGATCCGAGCAGAACGAGGGCACCGCCGCTTGAAGCCGGGCGTTCGGCCCGGGCGGCACGGGCGGTACCGAGCTCCGGGCCCGCTCCGGCGCCAGCCGCCGGCAGGGGCACTCGCATCGCCACCGGCCCACGTGGTCGCGCCTGGTAGCGCGTAGCATCGACGGCGGAATCGGGGAGCTCCGCCGGCGCATGCACCGCGAGCGGATCGCCTCGGCGTCCTTCGAGCGCAACGGCTCGCCCGAACTGGGCGGCAATCGCGCCGACCAGCGCGGCCGGGCCGCCACCCTCGAGCGCGACGCGCTCGAGATGATTCTCGAGGGCCGCGGCCTGGCGCTCGAGCTCGGCACCGCCGGTCACGAGGTACCCGATGATCGAGCGTTCGAGCCGGCCGGCGTCGCCGGGAGCGACTCGAAGCGCGGGCAGGCCTGCCGCCTCGAGCTCCGATGCAAGGTCCTCGAACGGCCCGGGGTTATCGCTGCCGGCCGATCCGCTGCCGTCGGCCCCGGGGCGTGGCTCGTGCTCGATCAGCAGCAGGCCGGCGACACGTGCCGAGCGGCAGGCCTCGACCAGCTGCCGCCGGTCGTCGCGTCCAGGTGCCACGACCCCGAGCGTTGCCTCGGGGACGATCGCGAGGTCACCGGGCTCGAGTGCGTCGAACGCGGGGACCCGAGCCCGCATGACCCGAACCCACGCGATCGGGGCTTCCGAGGCAGGGTCGATCCGCGCCCCGACGCGCCGCGCGCCAGGGAAGAGCGCGCCGGCCAACTCCGACAGCGTCGTCACGCTCCCGCCTCGTGGCCCGATGGAGAGGCGCCCTCCGTGACGCTAGGACCCGCGGTTGCGTGGCGCGCGGCGACGAGGTCATCGACGAGCCGCCCGAATTCGGCATCGAAGTCGACATAGCGATCGGATCGCCCGACGAGGGCCAGCCCGCCGTCGGGCCCAAGCCGTGCCCAGACGCGGCGGCGCGGGAAGTAGAACGTGATCGACAGGCCGATGATCAGCCCCGCGAACGCGGCCCAGATGATCCCCTGGCCCGGGTCGCGCTTGGCGATGAGCAGGGTGTAGTCGCTGAACCCCTTGAGCGTGACGGTGAAATCGAGCGCCTCGAACGACGCGGTGGCGCCGCGCGTGACGGTGAGTGGGAAGCCCTCCTGGACGATGCTTGTCCCGTCCGGATTGGTGCCGGTCACGACGTACGGCAGCAGCAGCAGGGTGCCGACGCCCTGGGCCGTTCGATCGAGCAGCAACTCCAACCCGAGGCCACGTCCAGGGACCGCGAGGGTCCCGAACGGGAGGCCGCCGGCGCTGTCGGTCATGGGCACGGGCCCGGTCCACAGGACGCTCCCATCGAGCGCCTTGATCTCCAGGTCGGGGGCCGGCCCGAAGCCGTTCTGGTGAAACGTATAGCCGCCTGCCCGCAGCGGATCGTTGACCCGAATCTCCTTGCGGGCAAGCAGCACGCCGTCCTGGTAGACGGAGAGATCGGTGACGAAGTCCTTCGCCTGGCCGGTCTCGAGACCCGGGGCCGAGAAGCCGTTGTTCCTGACCAGCAGGAGTCCCGGCGTCCCGATCGGCTGGACCGTGAGGGTGTCCCCGTTCGCAACGACGAGCCCCTGCTCGTCGCCGAAGCGCGAGGTCACGGCGCCGCCGACCAGGAACAGGATCAGCCCGAGGTGGCTGATGAGGGTCGCCATCTTGACCCAGCGATTCCGGTCGCCGTACAGGTAGCGCGCGCCGCCGTCCTCGGCAGTCCGGACCCGAAATCCGCGCCGGCGGAGCGCCCGTTCCACCGTCATCGCATCGAGGCCGGGCTCGATGTGGACCCGATCCGGCAGCCTGGGATCGAAGTAGGCGTCGGGCTGCACCACGCGGATCTCGGCTGAGGCACGCCACAGCCTCGGCGTGCGGTCGATCGTGCAGATGAGGATCGAGGCGATCAGGACGAGCAGCCCGATCGAGAACCAGGTCGAGGTGAAGACGTGGAAGAGCTGGAGCCGCTCCATGACGTCGACGACGCCGCTCCCGAGGGCTGCGTCGTACCGAGCGTGTGTGGCGGCCATCGCGGCGGCGTAGTCGCCGGCCGACCTGAAGGCGAATCCCGGCAGCTGGCGCACCGTCATGCCGACAACCGCCAGCAGCGCGAGGACGATGATCTGGAGGACCGCGAAGTTCACCGACGTGAACAGGCGCCAGAGCGCCGATCCGAGCGTCCCGAGCGGACCGGCGTTGATCCTCGCGCGCATGGCCGGTCCGGCACCGAGATAGATACCGATCCCGGCGACGATGGTCAGGCTGAACAGGATCGCCGGCGAGATGATGGCCTCGAACCGCTACGGGGCGACGGCCGCGAGAATGGCTCCGCCGCGACGATCGAACCTGGTCATGGCGCGATGCTACACCGGGCGGCCGGACACCTCCGCGGGCTCGGCCGGAAGGTCGGCCGTCGGGTCGGACGTCGGGCCGGCGACGCGATTCCTACCGGCTCGCTTCGAGGCGTACATCGCCAGGTCGGCCTTGACCATGAGCGCGTCCACTGATTCGCCGTCCCGCGGATAGGCGACCACACCGATCGACACGGTCGGCGAACCGCCCAGGCCGCGGATCTGGAGCCCGGCGATGCTCAGCCGGATCTTCTCGGCCAGGACCCAGCCACCCGTCGGATCGGTTTCCGGCAACAGCGCGACGAACTCGTCGCCGCCGTAGCGAGCGGCGACGTCGATCCGCCGCACGCCACTCCGGATTCGATCCGCGATCTCGCGCAGGACGAGGTCGCCGGCGTGGTGCCCGAGCCGATCGTTGATCGCCTTGAGCTCGTCGAGATCCAGCATCAGCAGGCAGAACCCGCGCCCGGACCGAGCGCTCCGGTCCATCTCGCGCTCGAGGGCGGCAAAGAACAGGGTTCGATTGAACAGCCCCGTGAGCGGATCCATGGCGGACAGTCGGATCGCCGCGTCGCGTGATCGGCGCTGCTCGCCGCCGATGACCGAGCCGACATAGGCAAGGAGCAGCAACGCGGTCACGTTGACCGCGGTCGTTACCAACTGGGCAGGATTCGGAGTGCCGCTCCCGACGTATGCAGCCACGAGGTAGCCGACGATCGCCGTCATCGCCAGGACCAGCGTCGATCGCGGCGAGACGACCAGCGAGGCCGCGCCGACGATGAGCGGGAACGTGAAGAAGAAGGGGCTGGCGTGGCCGCCGGTCAGGGCCAGGAGGAGCGTCGCCATGACCAGGGCGACCGTTCCCTCGATCGCGTGGCGCCGCGACCCGAGCGTCGTTGCCGGCAGCAGGTCGTACACGGCGAGGACGAACAGGCCGGTGAACCCGAGCAGGATGTAGATCGCCGGCGTGGTCTCGGGCCACAGGTCGCTCGCGCCGACGACCACGGCGGTGACCAGGAGGAAGACCCAGGCGACGACCCGGACGATCCGGTCGGCCGCGGGCCTCGTCCCGTCCAGGTGGTCGTCGAGCCTGCCGATGAGGGCGCCCGGGTCGAGGTCCACGGGCGGGGCGAGGTCCGCGGCGCCATGCGACGCCGCGGGGAACGGCCCGCGACCAGCGAGGAGTCTCGGGATGCCGGCGATCAGGATGATCCCGGCGAAGACCACGGCCGCCGCCCCGACGACGAGCGTCACGGGCTCGGTGATGAGCATCAGCGCGTCCCGAACTGGTAGGTCTGCTTGACGAGCCGCAGGTACGTGAAGGTCTCGGTGTCCCGGACCCCGTCGATGGCCTGGAGGCGTTCGGTGAGGAAGCGGAGGAGGCCCTCGTTGTCCTCGGAGACCATCTCGATGAGGATGTCGTAGCGGCCGGTCGTGACGACCACGTAATCGACCTCCGGAAGCGCGGCCAGGGCATCGGCAACCGCCACCAGCCGGCCCGGCTCACAGCGAATGCCGATCAGGGCCTGCTGGAACCCGAGCTTGCCGGGGTCGGCGACGCCGACGACCTGGAGGATGCCCCGCTCGATCAGGCGGTTGGTGCGCGACCGAACGGCCGCTTCGGACACGCCGATCTCGGAGGCGATCTGGGTGAACGGGCGCCGGCCGTCGGCCTGCAGGTGCTCGACGATTCGCTTGTCGAGGGTCGACAACTCGTCGGGTCGGCGTGATCCGTTCCGACTGTTGGTCATCCTGTCCTCCCGCGGCGGCCAGATCGGCCGAACTGTCCGTATTGGATCATGCCCGGACCGCGCACGCTAGCCCAGGCACGGCCGTCCGGATCATCGCGCGTCGAGGATCGCCAGCACGGCGGCGAACTCGTCAAGCGAAGCCAGCGTGATCGGATCAAGCACCATCTGGACCTCCCCGATGCCCTCGCGTGCGTACGCCCGCAGGGTCTCGGCGATGACCTCGGGTGGGCCCGACAGCGGCGCGGCTTCGTTGGCGGCATCGTCGCCCTGGGCCCGACCCCGGCCGCCGGTCAGGCGCGCATGGACGGCGACCGTCCGCTCGATGGCGTCCGGGTCGCGGCCGACCTCCAGGCAAACCTCGTTCACGAGATCGCGCAGGGCGGGCACACCCGACGGGTCGTTGCCGGTGTCCTTGAACCAGACATTCCAAGCCTCGACGTGAGGCAGCGTGATCCGGAGCATCCGCTCGCCGCGACTGCCGATCAGCAATGGCGGTCCGCCGGGGCGCGACGGGCCGGGCCGCAGCTCACAGTCGCGGGCCTGGAAGTACCGCCCTTCGAAGTCGATGGCCCCGTCACGCAGCAGGGTCCGGATGATCGTGAACGCTTCCTCGAACCGATCGACCCGGTGGTCGAACGGAAAGCCGAAGGCCCGGAATTCGGTCTCGTTCCAACCCGCGCCGAGACCGACGATCAGCCGCCCGCCCGAGATCTCGTCGACGGTCGAGGCCATCTTCGCGAGCATCGCGGGCGCGTGGAACGCGGTCGCCGCGACGAGCGGGCCGAGCCGGATCCGGGACGTGGACGCCGCGATCGCCGAGAGCAGGGTCCAGACCTCCCACGGGCCGCGGGTCGACCCATCCGCGAACCGGTACAGCAGGTGATCGCCCACCCAGATGGTGTCGAAGCCGAGGTCCTCGGCGCGGCGGGCCATGGCCACGTACTCGGGCCAGCACACCTCACGCTCGACCTCGGGGAGCTGGACGCCGACGCGCAGGGGCCGATTCGGGTGGAACGGTGGGA
>SCTE01000328.1 GCA_004298915.1 Chloroflexota bacterium
TGTCCCGGTCCAGGTATTGGTTGATGGCATTCGCTGCGCCGGCGGCAAGCGTGCCGCAGACGAGGGTCCAGAAGGTCAGCCCGAGCCAGTCCAGGGGCTGGATGCCCGGGACGTCCCGGGTCGCGAGGACCATGGCCGGAAGCGTCGTGACCAGCAGCAATTCGATGATCCGGGGCTTGGTCAGCGCGACGTACGCGCGGATCGTCGCGCGCGTCGATGAGGCGCGGGCCGGACCCGGATCGGTGCGGCCCGGGCCGCCCTCGTCCGCCTCGACCGCTCGTCCCGTGCCACCGTCACCGCCAGCGGGTGCGGGGGCCGTGCGAGCCTCGTAGTAGGCGCTGACGGCGAGGCCCACCGCGCCTCCCCAGATCAGGGCCCCGAGCGCGACGTGGAGCGTCTGGGACCAGCCGGACAGGAGCGTCAGGACCTGGAGCCCACCGACGATGACCTGGAGGACATAGAGCACGAGGATCCCGTTGGCCGTGGCTTCGCGCCGCCGATCGCGCGGGCCCAGGCGCCTCGCCGCCAACGCCAGCCCGATCAGGACCAGGAGGACGATCCCGGCCACGTACCGATGCAGTGCGTGCGTCGCGTACAGGGCGGCGAGGTCGTCCGGGGTGCGCTCGGTGAACGGGAACAGGCCCCCGTTCATCAGCGGCCAATCCAGGAAGATCGCGCCCGCGTTCCTGGCGGTCACATTCGAGCCGAACAGCAGCAGCGCGAACGTCGCCACGGCCGCAAACACGGCGACCAGCGTGAACCGCTGGCTGCCGCCGCGGCCCGGAATGCGCGCCGGGTAGCCCGATCGAACCAGGAGGTAGATGAGAACCCCGACGAGCGCCATCGCGGCCGCAAGATGCGCCGTGACGCTCTCCCCGGAGTTGCCGAGTCGCACGGTTTCCCGGCCGAGGTAGGCCTGGTAGCCGACCAGCACGACCGATGCGATCGAAGGCCACAGCAGCGAGGCCCGATCGCGGTGGTCGATGATCGCGAGCGCCGCCATCCCGAGGATGAGGAAGCCGATCACGGCAGCGACCGTCCGGTGGATCCACTCGAGCCAGACGTGGTAGTCCGCGTCGAGACCCGGCAGGAACTGGCCCGGGAAACAGCCAGGCCAGGTCGGGCAGGCCACGCCTGACTCCGTGGCCCGGACGACCACGCCGATCGTCACCAGCAGGAAGGTGGTGGCGACGGTGGCGGCCGCAAGGCGCTGGAAACGGGTCACGAGGCTCCGATCGAGGATGGTCCGGGCCGCGCCATTCTACTCGTGAGCGCCGCCAGAACGGATCGCCGGGCCGATACCGACACCGTCGGTCGCCTGGGGCGCCCCGTGGCGACCGGCCCTCGACGGCGCGGAAACGCCGGTCGATCTAAGGTTGGGCGATGCGGCTCGTTCGACGTGATCCCCGACTGTTCATGGGCCTGGTGCTCCTCGTGGCGGCCTGCGGCGGCGGGGCTGGGTCCCTGGCCCCGACAACGATGCCCACAGGAACGTCGGCATCGGCATCCGGATCGCCGGCCGGGGGCTGCGCCGCGGCTCCGGCGCCACCGGCCAACCAGCCCGGCTGGACGACGGCCCCCAAGGCCCCATCGGTCTTCCCCACCATCGTCAACAGCGCTCGCAGCCTGACCTGCGGCGACAATCGCCTGCTGTTCACCTTCCTCGATCCCGACAACCGACCCGTCGGCGCGCCGGACCGGAGCGCAACGCTGAAGCTGTTCGATCTCGGGCGTGACGGCGGCACGCCGACCCAGTCGGCCGATGGCCGGTTCGTCTGGGGGATCGAGAACGAACGGGGCTTCTACATCGCCAACGTGACGTTTGCCGAGGCGGGCATCTGGGGCGCCGAGTTCACGACATCCGTCGCGGGCGGAGATCCCGAGGTGATTCGGATGACGTTCGAGGTCGCAACGAGCTCGCCGGTCGTCCGCGTCGGCCAGCGTGCACCCGCGTCCGAGACGCCGACCGCAGCGACGGCGGGCGGCGACCTGGCCCGGATCACCACCGACCCCAACCCCGATCCGGCGTTCTACCGGGTGTCCGTCAAGGGCGCGATCGAGGCTCACCGGCCGTTCGTCCTCATCTTCGCGACGCCGAAGTTCTGCACCTCGGCCCAGTGCGGACCCACCCTCGACCGCGTGAAGCCCCTGGCCGCGGACTTCCCGACCGTCGCGTTCATCGATGTCGAGCCGTACCTGCTGACCTACCAGAACGGAAGCCTGCAGCCGGTGCTCGACGCGTCGGGCAACCTCCAGATCGTCCCGGCGGTTGCCGACTGGGGACTGCTCAGCGAACCCTGGGTCTTCGTCGTCGACAAGGACGGGATCGTCACCGCCTCGTTCGAGGGCGTGGTCTCGACCGACGAGATCCGCGCCGCGGCCGAGGCGGTCAAGTAGTCCTGGGCGGCCCCCGGTGTTCGCGCCGGCGATCGTCAGCTGCCGCTTGGCTCCGCGGCGTCACTGATCCGGATGGCGTTCAGCGTCCCGTCGTCGTTGCGATAGGTGACCTCGATCGGCTCGCCCGACCCGACGTGCTCGCCGAGGTGTCCGGGCGGAAACTCGGCCCCGTTCTCGAGCTTCGCCAACGAGAACACGAGGGTCTCACCGCCCGCGACCCGGAGGGTGAAGGAGCGCACGTCGGTCAGCGACCGCGCGTCGACCGCAACGACGACGCCGATCGCGGTGGACGTCCGCGGAACCAGGGCAATCGCGCCGGCCGCCAGGACGACGAGGACCACGACGAGACCGGCCAGTGCCCGGATGCGCATCGCCGCTACCTCGCGTCCGCGCCGGAGCTGCCCGGCGCGTGGAGCGGCACGCCCTCGGCGCAGAGCGGACAGCCCGAGCCCCCCTCATAGGTCTCGAGGTCCATCGACCAGAGGGCGCGGACCGGGTACACGCGCCCCGATGCCGGCGACGTGATCGACGCGATGCCACCACTCCGATCGACCATCACCACGCACTCGATGATCTCGCCGCCCATCGCCTCGACCGCCGGCAGCATCGCGACGAGCGAGCCACCGGTGGTCAGGATGTCGTCGACGAGGAGGACGCGCTGGGTCGGCTCGATATGGAAGCCGCGGCGGAATTCGCGATGGGTCGAGCCGTCGCCGGCGCTGACTTCCTCGGCGAAGATCGCCGGGGTTCCGAGCTGCCGGCCCGTCTCGAACGCGAGGATCACGCCCCCGGTCGTCGGGCCCGCGGCGACCTCGACCGTCGGCTGCCCGGCCTGATCCCGGTGCGGCGCGGCCATGTACGTGCACAGCTCACTCGTCGCGGCTGGGTCCGAGAGGACCGCGAACTTCTCGAGGTAGGCGTTCGAATGGCGACCGCTCTTGAGCAGGAAGTGCCCGTCGCGGAGCGCCCCGGAACTTCGAAACAGTGCCTCGGTCCGACGCGCGATCTCGGCCCGGGCGGTGAGCTCGACGCTGCGCTTGATGGTCGTCATGGGCCCCGAGTGTAGGGCGCGGGACGATCTTCCTGTCGGCGCCGGCCGCCTGCGGTCGGGGCGGCCTCAGCCGGCGGGCGGCGGCGGTGCGGCGGGTGGCGGCGCGTCCGGCGGCATCGGCCCGACGGTAACAGCGCCCGAACCGGCCCCGGCCATGGCGGGCATCGGGCCCCCGAAGCGACGGCGCAGGAAGATCCAGCCGACGGCGCCCAGGACCCCCAGGACGAGCAGGATCGGCAACCAGACGATCGCGAACCAGATCCCCGCCGTGGCAAGGGCCTGGAGGATGTCGACGAGGCTCGCGGTCGCGCGATCGACCTGGTCCTTGGGATCGAACTTCTGCTGCGAGATCACGACGGCGGCGACCGGCTTCAGGCCAAAGCCGACCGTGAGCGTCGAGTACGACGCCTGTTCCTGGAGGTGCTGCTTCTCGGCCGTCGCCTGCTCGATGTCCCCGCGGACCTTGGTCAGCTCGGCCTGGACATCGAGTATGTCGGTGATCTTGGTCGCCTTGGTCATGATCCCCTGGAGGGCACGCTCGGTTGCCTGCAGGTTGGTGATCCGGGCCGTGAGGTCGACCACCTGGCCGGTCACGTCCTGGGTCTGGGTCGCCTCGTTGACGACCTTGATCGCGAGCGCGCGCAGTTTGGCGAGCGCGGCATCCCACTGCGGCGACGGGATGCGGTACGTGACCGACGCCGTGAGCCCTTCGCCATCGCCCGACTGCTGGGAAGCGCTGATATAGCCGCCGAGTCCGTTGATCGCGCTCGCGGCCGCAGCCGCGGCGGCCGGGACGTCGTTGACCTGGAGGTCCATGGTCCCGGTCTTGATGATCAGGAGGTCGGGTCGCCCGGCGTCGTAGAGGCGCTGGTTGTTGCCGTTCCCGCCGCTGGTGCCGGGGGTGCCGGAGCCGTCGTATGCGGGCGCCGCCGACGGCGCGGGCGCGGGACCGGAGTCAATGCCGCTCCCGACAGTGCTGAGGATCGGACCGGCGGCCGCGCCGCCCCCGCAGGCGGCCACCAGGATGACGAAGGCGAGGAGAGCGCCGCGACGCGCGGTCATCGAGGTTCGGTGCAGACGGTTGGTCGCCTTCATGCGCTCGGCGCTCCGATCGTGGTGCGAGCTGAGATCGCGAATGCGTTGTGCCCTCGGGACGCCCATGGCCCGGTCATTGTTCCGTACCGGTGCGCGAGGTCAAGGGTTCAGGGCCGGTATTCGACGCCCTTCGACGACGGTGCGGCGGCACGCCGAGGAAGGGCCGTGCCCACGAACCCGAGGTGGGAGCGA
The DNA here is from genome assembly GCA_004298915.1 of Chloroflexota bacterium. Lineage (GTDB taxonomy): Bacteria > Chloroflexota > Limnocylindria > Limnocylindrales > CSP1-4 > UBA5189. Next base: position 4,736 of record SCTE01000328.1, read on the forward strand.
TGCCCGTGCGCACGGCAGGCGTCCTCGAGCTCGCCCACGAGCCGGACCGGCAGCGTCGGGTCGGCGAAGATCGCCGTGCCGACCTGGACCGCGACGGCGCCGACCGCGAGGAAGTCGAGGACGTCGTCGAGCCCGGTGATCCCGCCGATCGCGATGATCGGGATGTCCACCACCTGGCTGACCTCGTAGACCACGCGCAGCGCGACCGGCTTGATCGCCGGTCCGGACAGCCCGCCGTAGATGTTGCCCAGGAGCGGCCTCGATCGGGACCCCGCAACCGCGATGCCTGACAGGGTGTTCACGGCGGTCAGGGCATCCGCCCCGGCATCCGCGATGGCCCGGGCGATCGGCCGGACGTCGGCCACGTTCGGGGACAGCTTCACCAGCAGCGGCAGGTCCGTGGCCCGTCGGACGGCCGCGGTCACGCCCGCTGCCGCATCCGCGTCGATCGCGAACTGGAGACCGCCACGCCCGACGTTCGGACAGGAGATGTTCAGCTCGATCCCGGCAATGCCCGGGATCCCGTCGAGGCGACGGACCACCTCGACGTAGTCCTCGACCGATTCGCCGGCCACGTTCACGATCACCGGCACGCGCCAGCGCTCCCAGGTCGTCGCGTACTTCGCGATCACCGCGTCAACGCCGGGGTTCTGCAGCCCGATCGAGTTGAGCATGCCGCCGGGGGTCTCGGTGACTCGTGGCGTCGGATTGCCGACGCGTGGCCGGAGCGTGGTGCCCTTGCAGCAGATCCCGCCGAGCGCCTCGATGTCGACGACCTCCCCGTATTCGATCCCGTAGCCGAACGTCCCCGAAGCGACGAGGATCGGGTTGGGCAGGACGAGTCCCCGACCCAGATCGACCGTCAGGTCGATGGGGCCATCGAGCTGGGCAGGAGGCGGCACGGGCCGGGATCCCGGCTCGGAAGCGCGCGTCGCCCCCGCGGACGATTGCCCGCTCGTTCGGCCACGCCGCTGGACCGCGGCGCGTGACGGCATCGGCGGGCCGATGTCCGTGACGACCCGTCGCTTCGCCTTCACCGGCCCCACGATCCTTCCCAGTCGATCTCATCCGAGGCGAAGACCGGGCCCTCGCGACAGACCCGCTGCGGTGTTCCCGAGGTCGCCATCACCACGCATCCGAGACACGCCCCGACGGCACAGCCCATCCGCTGCTCCATGGAGACCTGCAGGAACGCCTTGCGCCGCGCCGCGGGCGAGCCCGCCGGGATGGCCTTGCCACCGCCCCGCTTACGCCCGAGCTTCGCGACGCCCATCCGATGGCTGCGCGTCGCGGCGAGTCGCGAGACCGCCTTGAGCATCGGTTCCGGACCGCAGGCGAAGGCCTGGTCGGCCCAGGCCTCGTAGGCCGGAACGAGATCGGTCACGTAGCCGTGATGGCCGACCGAGCCATCGTCGGTCGCGATCACGTACTCCACCTCGTCGGGCAGGAGCGCCGTCGGATACACATCGCGGGCGCTCGCGGCCCCGAACAGCAGCGTGACCTGGCGCCCGTCCCGGATGGCCTCGTCCGCCAGCGACCGCACCCCGGCCATGCCGAGGCCACCCGCGATCAGCAGGAGGTGCTGGCTCCGGGGGTCAACCTCGAACGGGCGACCAAGCGGACCGAGCATGTCGATCACGTCGCCCGGGCGGAGGTGGGTGAACCACTCGGTGCCCCGCCCGATCGTGCGGAAGTGGATGCTGATCGTGCCCGTTGCCGCGTCGGCGGTATTGATCGAGAACGGACGCCGGAGGACGAACCCGGATAGGTCGCCGGTCCGGACGTGGACGAACTGGCCGGCCCTCGAACCCGTGGCCAGCGCCGGCGCGTGGTAGGTCTGGAGCCACTGGCCGGGCAGGATCTCGCGCGCCTCGATCAGTTCGGCGCCGACGAGACGCACGTCAGTCGAGCCGGTTGGGTGCCGCCCCGACCCGAGCCGGCAGGATCTCGTCGGTCACGCGTCGTCGCCGTCGGACTCGCTGTTCGCGACCTCCGGAAATGCCTCCGCGACGGCATCCGCCAGGTCGCCGAAGACGTCCGTCGGATCGTAGAACCTGACGATCGATTCGGGTGTGTCGAGGTCCGTCCAGCCAGTGTCACCCTCCGGGATCACACGGCCGCGGAAGCCCGGCAGGCCGAATTCGAGGTGCTCGTCGAGGTCGTCGACGATGACGACGCTGCCGACCGTCGACATGAGGGCGTTCGCGGCGTTCTCGAACTGCTCGATGAGGCCGGCCTCGGCGTGCTGGCTGCGCTCCTGGAAGTCGAGGGCCAGCTCGTAGAGCATCGCGGGCGCGCTCCGTGGCTCGGCCGGCGCTGTGGCCTCGGCATGACCTGCCGCCCAGCGATCGGCTGCGCCGGCATAGGGGTCCGCACCGTCGATCGTCATGCTCGGCGCGTCGCCCGGTCCGCGATCGGCATCGGCGTCGGACCAGACCCCATCGCGGGCCGCGTCGGCGAAGGCGGCGAAGATGTCCGCGGGGTTGTAGAGCTCGACCAGCTCACCGCCGGTTTCGATGATCTCGGTCTCGGAGTGCCACTCCCCGGTCGCATCGTCGTACACCCGGCTCCGGCTCCGGAAGGTCCCGTCCGGTGCGATCGCGAGGTAGTCGGGATCGTCGTCGATCAGCGTCAGCCCACCGATCGCCGCGAGACGGTCAGCCTGGTCGCGCAGGAATCGCTCGAGTTGCTCGCCGCTGCGAGCGAGGAACTCGGATCGATCCAGGGCTGCATCCCGGGCCATCTCTGCAAGCAGTTCGTTGCGCTGACCGTCCATCACATCTCCTACCCGTGGAATTCGAGATCGGGGCCCATGCGCTCTCGGAGAAACATCGAATGGTGGCGCTCGAAGATCCACTCTCCGGCGCGATGACCGAGGGCACGGACGCTCTCGTCCGCTTCGAGCAGGTCGAGGGTCGCATAACTGGGCAGGTCGAGCATGATCACGTTGTCGAAGTCCCAGCCATGCGCGACATTGAACCAGCCGACGAGCTTGATGCCGTACTTGGCCTCGTACTCCTTCATCTGGCGCGGAAAGAGCGTCTTCATGAAGAACTTGAAGAACGGGTCGCGGCCGCGGCGGACGGAGAAGTACGTGGCGAGCACGGGCACGAGGTTCGATCGGCCTCCAGGGATTCGCGCGCCGATCGTCCGGCGCGAACCTATTCTCGCACGCCGCCGTCGGGTGGCTCGGGTGCCGCCGCGCCGGCGGGATCGGTGGTCGGCATCTCCGATACGCTCGCGCGGCCGGCATCCGCATCCTCGATCTCCCCGACGGTCGGGCTGCGCGACGCGAGCGGTCGGCGCCGTCCCTCGGCACGGCGGTCCGCCGCGATCAACCGGAGCAGGAAGATCACGGTCTGGCCGGCGACCAGGAGGAGCACCAGGACGCTGATCAGGAGCGCGGCGCTCAACCAGAACGGCCAGTTCCAGGCCACGCTGAGTGGCGTGAGGATCAGGAATACGACAAGGACGACGATCTGGGACCAGAAGCAGCCGAGGCCCGGGCCTTTCTCCGAATCGAGCGGGGCGCCCTTGTACTGAACGTCGCGCTGGGAAGGTTGGGGTCGTGGTTCGGTCACCGACGCATGGTAGCGAGCGGTGGCCGACTGGGCTCGAATCGCCTTCTCGAGCCCGACGACCGACCTACAGGATCCGGCCGAGGAGGGCGTCCATGCCGGCGCGCGGTGCGTACAGCCAGGCGGGCAGGAATCGCGCGGCGTAGATGAGCTCTCCGAGCTCCTTCTCGACCTCGAGTGCCCGGAGCAGCGCCCGGTTCGGTTGCCAGGCCGGGTCGGCGAGACCGGTGCGGTACCCGGCCAGGAAGTCACTCCGGGCGTCCTCGATCCAGGCATCGACGCGGGCATCGAGATCCACGTCCGTCGCCCTGGCGCCGCGGGCGATCGCCCGACGCCGACCGCTGCGTGCCACGTGGTCGATCGATCGAAGGAAGGTCGCCACGTCCCGAAGCGACGGCGCGGGGTCACGACGGGCCAGGGGGTCCCGGGTTGGGTCACCCTCGAAGTCCACGAAGAGGACGCCACCCTGCCCGGTGATGACCTGGCCGAGAT
>SCTE01000329.1 GCA_004298915.1 Chloroflexota bacterium
GTCGCCGCGGATCACGAGGTCGATCCCGTGCCGGAGGTCGTCCACCACCACGCACAGGGTGTACGTCCAGTTGCCGTGCTGGTCGCGCAGCGCCGGGTCACCCCGCGGCGCCGTGGCCCCGACCTGCGGGCCGTGCGCGAGATCCATCCATGACTCCGTCCCGCGATCAAGCGCCGCCCTGAGGGTGATGCCGGAACCGTCGAGCGTGAGGGCTCGCCCCAGGCACCCGCCGGGGCATCCCGGACCGGACCACGAGCGGCCGTTCGCCGATGCCCAGGCGCGGAATGTCTGGCGACTGCAGTCACACGCGTAGACATGCCCCGTGCGCGCCAGATCGGCGACGGCCTGGGCGTAGTCCGATCCCTGGTCCGACTGGCGATACGCCGACGGTCCACCCGCGCGCAGGGCGCCGATCGACGGTTCGTCCGGCACGAACCCGAGGGCCTCGAGGTCGTCGAGGAGGGCCGTCTCGTACTCGGGTCGACATCGCTGGCGATCGTGATCCTCGATCCGCAGCACCACGCTCCCGCCGGACTCACGGGCGACGCGCCAGACGACCAGGGCATTCGCCACGTGCCCGAGATGGAGATAGCCGGTCGGGGCGGGGGCGAACCGGGTCCGGAGGCCCGCCGGAAGGTCGCCGATCGCCGCTCGTAGCGCCGCTTCGAAGCCTCCTGCGCCCTCGTGACCCTCAGGCGTCGCCGGGCTCCCGTCGGGCTCGGTCGGCGGACTCGAGGGCCCGCGTCGCGGCGAAGAGCCGTCGATAGAGGGCGAGCAGGTCGGCCTGGGGCATCGGCCCGTCGTTGGCCATCGCGATCCGGACGAGAATCTCGCGCTCTCGCGCCGCATCCCGCACCACACGACGGCCCAGATCCGCCTTGATCCGGCCGACCTCGAGCGCCAGGTCGGCGCGCTCGTTGAGCAGGGCGACGATCTGCTTGTCGAGGGCGTCGATGCGCGCCCGGAGCCGGCGCAGCTCCAGGCTCTCGGGCGGCCCGCCACGGCCGCGGTCAGGCACGTGAGGCTCCCGGGTCGGCCTCGGCACCGCTCCCTGCCGAGCGGTCGGCCGCCGCGTCCGCCGCGATCCGCTCCAGCGCGAGGTGATAGCCCCGGGCGCCCTGGCCAACGAACGATGCCAGCGCCACGTCGGCGAGGAAATTGACGTGCCGGAACGCCTCGCGCGTCGACGGATCGGACAGGTGGACCTCGATGAACGGCCGCGCGATCCCGACGAGCGCATCGCGCAGCGACACCGACGTATGCGTCAACCCGCCGGCGTTGACGATGGCGACCTCGAAGTCGCGGGCATGGAGGCGATCGATCAACGCCCCCTCGTGATTCGACTGGAAGAAGTCGACGTCGAGGCCGAGCTCTGCGGCACGTTCCCTGATCCCGTCATGGATCTCCTCGAGCGTTTCGCGCCCGTAGATCTCCGGCTCGCGCGTCCCGAGAAGGTTGAGGTTGGGCCCCTGGAGGACCAGGACGCGCGTCATCGCGCTCCTCCCACGGCGACCGGCTCGAGCAACCCGGCGGCAACCTCGCGCACCATGGATTCGGCGATGTCGTCCCGGACGACGTAGCCGCGATCGGTCGGCAGGACCCAGCGGAGGTGCCCGGCATGGTGCTTCTTGTCGGCGCCGAGGTGCCCCATGACGACCTCGAGCGGGTAGGGCAGGAGACCCTTCCCGAGTCCTAGCGTATCGAGCAGGCGCTCGACCCGCGCTGCCCGCTCCGGTGGCGTCACGCCCACCGAGACCCCGATCCGGCACGCGGCTCGCAGGCCGAAGGCGACCGCCTCGCCGTGACGAAGGTCCGCGAAGCCGCCCGCCGCCTCGAACGCGTGCCCGAGCGAGTGACCGAGGTTCAGCGCGATCCGGACCGTCGACTCCTTCTCGTCGGCGGCGACGACCTCGACCTTGGCCCAGGCGCAGCGCTCGACGATCTCGGCCAGGGACCCGTCCGCGACGGCCGCCGGATCGCCACTCGCGATTGCCGGACCGCGGGTCTCGAGGAGCTCGAACAATCGCTCGTCCCCGAGCGCGGCCATCTTGACCGCCTCGCCCATCGCCGCTCGTCGATCCCGCTCGGAGAGCCCGTCGAGCAGCGCGATGTCGATGACGATCGACGCGGGCTGGTGGAACGCCCCGACGAGGTTCTTGCCCTCGGCCAGGTCCACGCCGGTCTTGCCGCCGATGGACGAATCGATCTGGGCGGCGAGCGTGGTCGGGACCTGGATGAACGGCACCCCGCGGAGGTACGTCGCGGCGATGAAGCCGGCCGTGTCGCCGAGCGCCCCACCGCCCACCGCGACGATCGGCTCGCCGCGTTCCACGCGCAGCCGTGCCAGCTCGCTGGCCGCCTGTTCGACGACCGACAGGCGCTTGGCGGCCTCGCCCTGCGGGAGCATGACGAGCTCGAGGTCCAGGCCCGCTGCGCGAATGGGACCCTCGAGGGCAGCCGCCGTGGCCGCCCACGCCCCGGGCTCGGTGATCACGATCGCACGCCTCGCGCCGAGTCGGGCGAGCTCGTCCACGATCGTCGGACCGGCGATGTGCTCGCCCAGGACGATCCGGCCGATCACGGTCTCGGCCCGGAGCAGGAGGACGCCCGAGGTCGACGCGCCGGCGATCGCCCGCTCGACCGAATCGACCACGGCGTTGACCTCGGTCATGCCGGCGACGCGGATCGCCGCGCCGTAGAACCGGCTGCGCGCGGTCGTCAGGTCACGCAGGGCACGAATCGGGTCGCGTCCCGTGATCAGCGGCCGGATGTTGGGACTTCGGCGGAGCCGCTGGGCCAGGATCTCCGGCCGCCCATCGAGCCAGACCGGCACCCGTCCCCGGTACAGCAGCCACCGGTTGCGCGGATCGACGACCGCGCCCCCGCCCGGCGCGACGACCCGACGAAGTTCGAGCGACTCGTCGGGCCTGCCGAGAGCCTGGATGACGGCCCGCTCGCGAGTCCGAAATCCGGCCTCGCCCTCCTCGGCGAAGATCTCGGGGATACGAACGCCGGCCTCGTGCTCGATGAGGTCGTCGAGGTCCACGAACGTCGCTCCATGGCGCGCGGCGAGGCGACGCCCGACGGCGCTCTTGCCGCTTCCGGGAAGTCCGATCAGGACGATCTCCACCGCTCCGTCCCCGTCCTAGTCGTCGCCGCCGGAGCCGGCCTCGTCGCCGCCCGGCCTGGCCGCGTGACCGCCGATCGTCGGGGCGGGCGGAAGGGTGGCCATGAGCCGGCGATGGGCGGCCATCCGCTCGACGATCACGTCCATCCGGTCGCCGCCGAGCGTCTCGAGCAGGAACCGCGCCAGGGTGAGCATGACCATCGCCTCGCCGATCACCCCGGCCGCGGGCACCACGCTGATGTCGCTCCGCTCGTAGTGGGCCTTGTCCACGGCCTCGCCAGTGATCAGGTCCGCGGACGGGAGCGGGCGGGCCAGCGTGGAGATCGGCTTGACCGCGCCGCGGACCACGAGCGGTTCGCCGTTCGTGACCCCCCCGGTCAACCCGCCGGCGTTGTTCGAGCGGTGGATCCAGCGGCCGTCATCGGCCCGGCCATCGATGACGTCGTGGACCGCCGACCCGAACCGGCGGGTCTGTTCGAAGCCAAGCCCGAACTCCACGCCCTTGACGATGTTGATGCTCATGACCGCCGCCGCCAGCGCCCCGTCGAGCCGCCGGTCCCAATGGACGTAGGAGCCCAGCCCGATGGGCAGGCCGTGGACGACGACCTCGAACACCCCGCCGATCGTGTCGCCGTTGGACCGCGCCTCGTCGATCCGGGCAATCATCCGCGCCTCGGCGTCCGGATCCGGACAGCGGAGCGGCGAGGCGTCGGCCTCCTCCCGCGAGCGCGTGCTGGCCGCGGGATCGATGGCGACGCCCCCGACCTCGGCGGTGAACGACCAGACCTCGATGCCGAGCGCGCGAAGGAACGCCCGCGCGACCCCGCCCGCGGCGACGCGAGCCGCGGTCTCCCGGGCCGATGCCCGCTCGAGGACGTTGCGCACGTCCGAATGGC
>SCTE01000035.1 GCA_004298915.1 Chloroflexota bacterium
CGACGGCCGAGGCCGCCATCGTGTTGTGCCCGCAGCCGTGGCCGAGGCCGGGCAGCGCGTCGTACTCCGCGAGGATCCCGATCCGCGGCGAGGCGCCGCCGCGCTTGCCCGGGAGCGTCGCCCGGATCGCGGTCGCGAGGCGTCCGGCGGGCAGTTCGACACGGAATCCGTGACGGGCCAGGATCTCGGCGCACCAGGCCGCCGCCTGGTGTTCCTCGTAGGCCGGCTCCGGGTTCGCGTGGATCCGGTGCGACAGGTCGAGGATCTCGGCTCGTGCCGCCTCGACGGACTCGGCGATCCGGTGGTGGACGGCAAGGCCTGTCTCGGGCATTCGCTCACCGGGTTCGCTCATGACGTCCTCCGTGTTCGGGCATGGTCATCGTTCGGCTGACAGGGTCATCTCGGCGACGACGACCATCGCGCCGATGAACAGCGCGACCGGCAGCTGGAACAGGCCCTGGACCCGAAGGACCACCAGGATCGTGGCGAACAACCCGATCCAGGTCCCGCGGCGAATGGCGCGGACCCACGCGCCCCGAAACGCTATCCGCCGCTGCCAACCGAATGGCACGAGCCAGAGGAGGGGCATCGTGGTCAGGCCCATCGCCACGCCGATCGCCACCGCGCCGGCGTAGGCCGCCGCCGGTTGGAGCACCGGATCGAGGGTCAGGACGATGAACCCGACCGCCACCCACGCCAGGCCGGCAGCGGCGAAGAGCAGCAGGTTGATCCGTCGGTCGCGGGTCTCCACGGCGCGAGTCTAGGCGGTCCCGTGACCTCGCCGGGTTGCCCTTGCGCGGCGGCAGCGCCGGCGGCCGGTCCGGTGCCTCGCGCAGCCGGGCGCTCGGCTCACCGAGGGTCCCGGAGATGCCGTCCAAGGTCGGCCAGCGACGTCAGCTCCAGGTCGGCCGACACGTCATCCGACCGGGTCGAGGTCGGCAGCGGCGTGTCGAGCTGATGTCCCAAGAGGTAGGCAGCGAGCCAGCCGGCCGCCTTGGCGCCGCCGACATCCGCGAGCCAGTCGTCGCCGACGTGGAGGATCGCCGACGGCTCGACGCCGAGGCGCGCCTCCGCGTGGCGAAAGATCGCGGGGTGCGGCTTGATCGTCCCGATCCGCTGCGAGACGAAGATCCCGGCCAGCGCGGGCGCCCAGCCCGCCGCGTCGGCGAATCGATCGATGGTCGCGGCGAGCGGCCAGTTCGACAGGATCGCGACCCGGAAGCCGCGACCTGCGAGGTCGTGGATCAGCTCCCCGCTCGCCGACGGCGCGGGAATGACCGCCACGAATGCCGCTGAGTACGCATCCACGACCAGTGCGACCTCATCCGGCGTCGACCAGCGGGCCGCCTCGGCGTCGTCCCAGCTCACCATTGCGGGCGGCACGGGGGCCCCGCGGAGGCGGGCCAGCACGCGGACCGATCGCTGGGGCAGGTCCACTTCCCGGAACCGCGGCACCTCTTCCCGGAACTGGCGATCCCGCTCCTCTGCCCAGGTTGTCAGGAATGTCGCCGGATCGGCAATCTCGAGGGCCCTCGAAACGTCGGCGGCGGTGCTCGCGACCACGGCGCGAAGGGCGGCGCGGTCGACGGGCACCAGCGTGTTGCCGAAGTCGAGGGTGACCGCGCGAACACCGGGCAGGCGCATGCGTTTCCTTGCCCCGTCGGTTCGTGGCGCCGGTCGGCGCCGATCAGCGAGCCGCGCTCGATGGGCAGATCTCACGATACGGGCAGTACGTGCAGGCCATCGTGTCAGGCCGTGGTTCGTAGGCTCGGGCCCGGATCCCCTCGGCCGCGACGCGGATCCGCGCGCGAGCCTTGGCGAGCCGCTCCGCCTCCACGGGAACGCTTCCGATCAGGCCCGAATCGAGGAAGTGCAGCTGGACCGCGTCGGGCAGTCGTCCGGCCATGGCCTCGTAGGCCATCGCGTAGATCTGGAGCTGGAGCGAGTCCCGAGCGCGCTGTCGCGCCTTGATCGGGTCGCGAACATCGCTCGACTTGTAGTCCGTGATCGTCACCCGTTCGCGTCCGAGCAGCTCGAGCGTCGGCTCGATGACGTCGGCCCGTGCGCCGGAGGCCTGGGCGAGGGCACGCGACGGATCGACCCGGCTGGCACCGCCTTCCGGGACGATGTCGACCCGATCGAACCGGCCGCGAATCCGGTCGCCATCGAGCGAGAAGCTGAACTCCCGCTCGACCCACGCCGGCGTGACCGCCCCGGCTGCCAGTTGTCCCTTCCGGAAGAGGCGGAGGGCAGCTCGCCCGGCCGCCAACCGCGCCTGCTCGTGGTCGCGGGAAACGAACCCCTCGTTCGTCCAGGCGCCCTCGAACACACCCTCGAGTTCCTTCTGGCTCATGACCCGACCGCGGGCCTCGGCCCGATGGTACTCCTGGACGGCCTGGTGGAGGGCCGCGCCGTAGACGAGCGAGTGGTGCGGGGCGGTCGGCACGCGGAGGACGTGGCTGTACTGGTACTTGCGCGGACACTGGAGGTAGGCATCGATCGACGAGTGGCTCAGGCTCAGTGGCCCCACGATGGGTTCGGTGGCCGGATCCCTCACCGGCTCCTGAACGGTCGCGAACGTCGCGATCCGGGCCAGCGGGTCGCGATCCGGAGCGCGCAGGCTCTCCCCAGCCGAGGTCGGCAGGTCCAGGGCCTCCAGCACGAACGGCGAGACTCGGCGTGCCCGGGCGCCGCCGTAGTCGGCGGCATGGGTGAGGATCAGCTCGTCGCGCGCCCGAGTCATCGCCACGAAGAACAGGCGACGTTCCTCGGGCAGGTGGGGATCGCCGCCGATCACCGGGGTCTGCAGGAGCGCGTCGGGCATCGGCAGCGGGGCGCCGCGCGAAGTCGACGGGAAGCGACCCGCGACGAGCCCAGGGATGACGACCACCGGGAATTCCAGGCCCTTGGCCTTGTGAACGGTCATGACCGCCACCGCGTCGACGTTCGGATCGGGCTCTGCGGCTCCCGGGTCGTCGCCCGCCTCGATGAGCGTCGTGAGGTGCGGGATGAGGAACACGGCGCGATCGTCGACGAGCAGGGCCGACCGACTTCGGACGATGTCGAAGAAGCGGGCGATGTTCGCGAGGGCCTCCTCGCCGCCGGCGGTCCCGGCGGCCGCCATGCGGGCGAGCCACCCGGAGTCCTTGAGGAACGCGTAGATGACCTCACCCGCCGGTCGCCGCTGGGCGAGGTCGCGGAGGCGCCGAAGGTCGCCGAGCATCCGGCGCAGGATCGGGTGTCCATCGCGAGAAACGGCCGGCGCGGACTGGCCCGCATCGATCGCCTCGAGGATGGCCCAGGCGGATCGATGCTCACGACGAGCGGCCGCCATGAGCGCGGTCAGGTCGTCCGCGGGAACGGCGTACACATCCGACGCTCCGAGCGCATAGACGTCGGCGCTCGCATCCGGGTCCGTGACCGCGCGAAGCACGGACAGGAGGAGGCGGACCTCGGGCCGCCCATACAGCCCGGAGGCGCCGGCAAAGGTCCACGGGACGCCGGCCACGTTGAGGCTCCGCAAGATCGGGTCGGCGGCGGCGTTGGTCCGGACGAGCACGGCCAGGTCGCGGGGGCGAACTCCCGCGTCGATCCTCCGGCGGAACTCGGCGGCGATCCAGTCAGCCTCGTCGGCGGCCGTCTCGAAGGCGTGGACGCGGACGGGCAGGGAGGGGCTGACGACACGCTGTGGTTGGAGCTTCTTGGAGATGCCGACGTGACTCTCGAGCCGGTCCGGGTCGTTGAACTTGATGAGGCGATGGGAGGCGTCGAGGATCGGTGCCGTCGATCGATAGTTGCGCCGGAGCACGACCGTGCGAGCGCCCTTGAACCGGTTCCGGAACACGAGGATGTTGCTGATGGCCGCGCCCCGGAATCGATAGATCGACTGGTCATCGTCGCCGACGACCGTGAGGTTGCGATGCCCTTCGGCGATCAGTTCGACGAGCGCCGACTGGACCGGGTTCGTGTCCTGAAACTCGTCGACCAGCAGGTACCGATACCGGCCACGGACCGTGGCGAGCGTGGCCGGCGAGGTTCGCAGCAGGCGAAGCGCGAGTGAGACCTGGTCGCCGAAGTCGATCGACCCGTTGGCAGCCAGCAGCTCCGTGTAGCGTGCGTACGCGGTGGCCAGCTCGCCCTGGCGCGAGGCCACTTCCTCGAGGGCGGCCGCTGCCGCGGCACCGGCGTCGTCCGTGGATCCTTCGGCGAGGGCGGCGGCGGCCGTTCGTGCCGCCGACGCAAGCTCCGCGGCGTGCACCCGGTAGCGCTCGGGGCTGACATCCTCGTCGCGGCATCGCCCGAAGAGTGAAGTGAGGGCACCCAGGAACCGGGTGGGATCGCCGAGTGGCAGGTACGCGTCCAGGCCAAGCTCGAACAGGTGCTCGCGGAGCAGGACGACCGACTCGGCATGCGACAGCACGCGCGCATCGGGCTCGATCCCGAGCTCGAACGCGAACTCCCGGATGAGCCGGTCGCCGAACGCGTGGAACGTCGAGATCGACGTGTCGTTGAACCCGTATGGGACCAGCTGGTCCACCCGGATCTGCATCTCGGCCGCGGCCTTGTCCGTGAAGGTGAGGCCCAGGACCTCGGACGGACGCGCCCGACGGGTCGCAACCAGCCACGCAATACGCCGGGTGATGACCTCCGTCTTGCCCGTGCCGGCACCGGCCACGACGAGCAGCGGGCCGGAACCATGGGTGACCGCGCGGCGCTGTTCGGGGTTCAGCCCATCGAGCAGGTCGGCGAGACCACCGTCCGGCTCGCCCTCATCCGTCGCCATCCCGAACCCGGCCCAGACGGGGATCTGCTCGAGGGCGCGCGGCCGCCGGCGAGGGCGCGTCGAACGCGTGGGCTGGTGGGTGATCCTGGTCGCGAGCGTCGGTTGTGTCGATGACATGGCAGGAGCATGCGAGCCGGCTGTGACACCTTCAGTGGCACGACATCGGGCCCGCGGTCGCGAGCCGCGAGGCCAGGACGATCAGGACGGTTCGGCCAGCCTGGGTGCCGGCGCGAGCGCCGTCCGAAGGGCCTCCTGCTCCTCGGCACTCATGGCCGCGTCGGGCTGGCCCGCTCGGACACCCTTGGCGTAGACACGGGTCTGGTTGCGGGCGTGCAGGCTGCTCATGACGAACCCGTCTCCGTGTTCATCGAGGAGGGCCAGGGCAAAGCTCTGGTTGCCGCCGGTGTCCTCGAACGGGTTGTACCGGACGAGGCCAACGCGCGAGAACGCGCGGCGCATATCCCGCTCGAGCACAGCGGTCCGCGCCGTGGCGTCCTCGAGGTCGCGCACGACCTGGTGGACGCGCGCCAGGTGCGCCTCGAGGATCGCCTCGAGGCTCCGTTCCTCGCTGCCACGCGTGATGGCCTCGAAGCGAGCCGCCAGCCGGCGCGTCCGGCGAAGCTGGATGACGGCCACCACGGCCAGCAGCAACGAGGCCAGGCCGAGCAGGATGACGACCACGCCGACGTTCGCCTGGATCGCGCCGATGACGTCGATGTCGAGGTCCTCCTGGGCTGGGACTTCGAGTCTAGCGCCACCCGGCGGCGAGGACCGGCCCCACGGTCCGGTGTATCCTCCGCCCGGCGGGACCTCCGCCCAGCATCGAGGAGAACGCCAGGCCGATGGCGAAGCGCACCCGATACCCAGGCCGCCCCTCGGGCTCACGTCCGGCCGCCAAGGCGGCCGCGGTCAAGGCACCGCCACGGACCGTTGGCCTGACCGATGCCGAGATGCAGCGCGCCGCCGAACTCGAGGCCGAGCTGGTCGCCCGCGAGCGCGCGGCGATCGCCGACAACGCCAGGCGCCGCGCCCGGGTCGGTGGCCTGGACGCAGCCGTGACCGCCGACGCCGGCGCTCCCCTCTCAGTTCGGGCGGCCCACGAGTACGCCTACGTGGCCCGAGACGTGCGACGAATCGGCCTGACCGCCGCGGTGATGTTCGGGATCCTCGCGATCCTGTGGTTCGCGGTCAACGTCGGGGGCGTCACGATCTTCTGAGGCCGGCGCCCGGCCGCCGCGTAGACTCAACGCCATGCCCGCCAAACGGCCCTCGACGCGCCTGACCGGGGCACGCCCCGAGGCCCTCTTCACGCCCCCACCCGAGCGACAGCCGCTGGCCGCGCGGATGCGGCCGCGATCGCTCGAGGAGTTCGTCGGCCAGGGGCATCTTGTCGGCGAGGCCGGACCGCTCCGAAGGTCGGTCGCGCGCGGCCACCTGACCTCGCTCCTGCTGTGGGGGCCGCCGGGAACCGGCAAGACCTCGCTCGCCCGCCTGCTGGCCGACGCGATCGGCGCCGAATTCGCGACCCTGTCCGCGGTCATGTCCGGGGTCGCCGACGTCCGCGCCGCGCTCGCCGAGGCCCAGGAACGATTGACCCTCAACGGGACCCGCACGGTCCTGTTCATCGACGAGATCCACCGCTTCAACAAGTCGCAGCAGGATGCGTTACTCCCCCACGTCGAGGACGGCACCGTCACGCTGATCGGCGCGACGACCGAGAACCCCTACTTCGAGGTCAACTCGGCGCTCCTCTCCCGGCTTCGCGTCTGGCGCCTCGAACCGCTTGTCGACGCGGATCTCGAGGTCGTCGTCCGACGGGCCATCGACGATGCGGAGCGCGGCCTGGCCGGGCCGTATGGCCCGAACGGCGGCGTGGCCCTGGGCGACGAGGCGTTCGCCCATCTGGTGTCGATGGCCGGAGGCGACGCGCGATCGGCCCTCAACGTCCTCGAGGGCGCGGTGGCGCTGGCCGAGGATGGCAACGTCCACGACGCCGAGGGCCGCGTGGCACCGAGGCTCGAGGAGGTGGAGGCCGCCGCCCAGCAGCGGGTCCTGGCCTACGACCGGGCCGGGGACGGGCATTTCGACACGGTCTCGGCGTTCATCAAGAGCCTCCGCGGCAACGATCCCGACGCCGCGGTCTACTGGCTGGCGGCGATGATCGCCGCGGGCGAGGATCCCAAATTCATCGCCCGCCGGCTGATCATCAGCGCCAGTGAGGACGTCGG
>SCTE01000330.1 GCA_004298915.1 Chloroflexota bacterium
CGTCGAGGGCCTCGCCGACGAGCGTGCCGCCCGCCGCGATCGTGGCCCCGTGGCGGGCCGCCTCCAGCCGGGCGCGCAACGCCGACGCTTCGCCGACCCGAAGCCGGGCGCGCTCGATCTCGTCCGCCTCGTGCTCGAGCAGGTCGATCCGACGGGCCAGCTCGCGCTCATCGATCGACAGGGCTGCGAGCCGACGGCGGTTCTCTCGCCACGCACCCACCGCCGCCGCGACCCCTGACCGCGCCTCGTGATGTTCCCCGAAGGCATCGAGCAGGTCGCGTTGCCGGCGCTCGTCGAGGAGCTGGCCCTGGTCGTGCTGGCCGTGGACCTCGACGAGCCGGCCGGTCACCTCGGCCAGGCGCGCCGCAGTGGCCGCCTCGTCGTCGAGGCGCGCGCTCGAGCGACCCGAAGCGCTGACCTCGCGGACCACGATGAGCGGCTCCGGCATCCGGTCGAACAGGGCCTCGACCCGCGCGCTCGCGGCGCCATGCCGGACGAGGCTCACGTCCGCCCTCGCGCCAAGGGCGAGCCCGAGCGCATCGATGATCAGGCTCTTGCCCGCCCCGGTCTCGCCGGTCAGGACGTTGAGTCCGGGGTCGAGGGTGATCCGGAGCCGATCGATGAGCCCGAGATCGGCGACGGCCAGCTCGAGGAGCGGGCCCATCGGCGAATCGAGGGACTCGTGCGTCCGCTCCAGGTCGTCGACCTCGACCGGTGGCCCAACCTCGGCTGACCGCATCGTCGTCATCGGCCGATCACGACGGCAGGAGCTCCACCTTCTTGCGCAGCAGGTCCCAGAACGGCAGCGCACCTTCGGGCTGGACGAACCGGATGGGCCGTTCCAG
Source organism: Chloroflexota bacterium (assembly GCA_004298915.1). GTDB lineage: Bacteria > Chloroflexota > Limnocylindria > Limnocylindrales > CSP1-4 > UBA5189. The sequence continues at coordinate 846 of SCTE01000330.1, forward strand.
GGCCCGGACCTCGACGACGTCTCCGACGGCGAGCGGGACATCCTCCCGGCCGTCGATCGACACGAGCGCCTCGTGCGCGTCCTTGACCAGGCAGCGGACGACGACGGTCGAGCCCACGACGACCGAGCGGATCGTGGTCAGGTACCCGGCAATCGGCGTGACGATCAGGTTTCGCGCCGTCGGATCGAGGATCGGGCCGCCCGCCGAGAACGAATAGCCGGTCGAGCCGGTCGGGCTCGCGACCACGAGCCCGTCCGCGATGTACGTGGCCAGGTGGCTGTCGTCGATCGACACGTCCAGCCGGACGACGCGGGCCAGCGAGCCCCGCGCCACCACGATGTCGTTGAGGGCGATATGGCGCTCCGGCGCGTCGACCGAGCCCGCCCGCACGATGCGGCCCTCGAGCGCCATCCGATGCTCGACCGTGAACTCGCCCGCCCGCAGTCGATCGAGGACCCGGATGAGGTCGCCCGCCTCGACCTTGGACAGGAAGCCGACCTTGCCGACGTTGATCCCGAGGAGCGGGACGTCGATCTCGGCGACGGCCCGTGCCGCCCGCAGGAACGTGCCGTCGCCACCGAGGACCACGAGCACGTCCGTGCCGGGAAGGCCGTCGCTCATCGCATCCATGTCCGCGGCCGTGGCCGCCCAGTGGTCGATGTCGCGCATGGCGGCCCAGCCCGTCGCGCGCTCGCGGAGTTCGATCGCGGCATCGCTCGTCGGGTTGTAGGCGAACCCGATCCGGGTCATCGGCCGGTCGTTCACGGCCGGGGTCCCGCCGTCGCCGCCGCAATCCGGTCGGCAAGTTCGGCCGGGACGACCGGCCGGGGCACCGCGGCGCTCGACGCGGCCGGGACCTCGAGGTGGAGCAGGAACTCACGATTGCCCTCGGGGCCGAGGATCGGCGACGGGATGACGTCCCTCGGGACGAGGCCGCCCTCGCTCGCCGCGACGGCCACGCGCTCGACCGTGGCCCGATGCACGTCGTGGTCGCGGACGACGCCGCCGGGCACCTGGCCGCGCCCGGCCTCGAACTGCGGCTTTACGAGCGCAACGACCGAACCACCCGCCGGCCCGAACGCCTGCCGAACCGGATCGAGGACGAGGCGGAGCGAGATGAACGAGACGTCGATCGTGGCAAGGGTCACCGATTCGGGCAGGGTGCCGGCCGTGATGGACCGCGCGTTGGTCCGCTCCATCGACACCACGCGGGGATTGCGGCGAAGCGCCTCGGCCAGCTGGCCGCGTCCGACGTCGAGCGCATAGACCCGGCGCGCCCCGCGCTGGAGCAGGACGTCCGTGAATCCACCGGTCGAGGCGCCGACATCGAGGCAGACCGCATCCCGAGGGTCGATCCCGAACGCATCGAGGGCCGCCACGAGCTTGTGGCCGCCGCGGCTCACGAACGGGTCGGGCTCGAGAACCGCCAGCTCGATGTCGGACGTGACGAGGTCGCCGGCCTTCCGGTCGAGGCGGCCGGCATCGCCGGTGCCGGTCCGGACCTTGCCACCGAGGATCAGGGCCTGCGCACGCGCCCGCGTCGGGGCCAGCCCGCGATCCACGACCAGCTGGTCCAGCCGGACGCGATGCGCCCGGGGCGAGGTGGCGCGGGGCCGTGCGGAGGCCGGGGCGTTCATCCGACTATCGTGGCACAGCCGGCTCACCCCGGCCTCACGAACTTCGGTCAGCTCGGACCCGGAAGCGCCCTGGCGCCGTCCACCGCATCGCCGTCCGTCTGTGGCCCGGGCGTGGCACCGATCGCCCGAAGCGCGTCACGGACCTGCGCCTCGAGCCCGGGCGCGTCGAGTCGCAGGACGCGTCGAAGGTCGGCCACGGACCCGTGGTCGACGAATCGATCGCCCGGGATCCCGACGATCCGGACCGGAACGTCCCGCAACCCGGGTTCGGCCTGCCGGGCCTCCTCCATGGCGTCGAGCACGGCGCTCCCGAACCCGCCGGTCACGACGCTCTCCTCGAACGTGACCACCAGCTGCTTGCCGCGGGCGTGCTCGAGGATCAGCCCGCGATCCAGCGGCTTGGCAAACCGGGCATTGATGAGCCCGACCGACCAGCCGTCGAGGGCGAGCGCGGCGGCCGCCTCCTCCATCCGGTGGACGATGGGACCGAAGCCCACAAACAGGACGTCGCGGCCGGCCTGGAGGAGCTCTCCCTGGCCGACCGGAATGGATGGCGGCTCGACGGCGGGCAGGCCGAAGCCGGGATCACGCGGGTAGTGCAGGGCAAAGGGATGGGCCTGCGCCATCGCCGTCCTGAGGAGCGCGCGCAGTTCCTGCTCGTCCTTCGGGCTCGCGACCACCAGGTATGGCAGCTGGAGCTGGGCCGGCAGGGTGAACATCCCCTGGTGGGACGTCCCGTCCTCGCCCACCAGGCCGGCGCGATCGACGGCCAGGAGGACCGGCAGGTCGTTCTGGCAGACGTCGTGGACGGTCTGGTCGAAGGCGCGTTGGAGGAAGGTCGAGTACAGGGCGACGACGGGTCGCATGCCGCCGAGAGCCAGGCCGGCCGCCATGGTGACCGCGTGCTGCTCGGCGATGCCGACATCGATCGCCCGATCCGGATACGCGGCATGGAACCTGGCCATGCCGGTCCCGGTCGGCATGCCCGCGGTGATCCCGACGATCCGCCGGTCCCCGGCCGCGAGGGCCACGAGTTCGTCCGCGAAGACCGCGGTGTAGTTCGGGTGCTTCTTCGCACCCGCGCTCGCGGCGGCCGGCGGCACGGCATCGCCGTTCGAGCCGGAGCCATGGGGCGCGGTCGAGCGGCCCGGCGAGGCGAAGTGGCCCGGATCATGCGCATCGACGTCGGGCGTGAGCTCCATCGGCGGGAGCGCGGCGCCGTGGAACGAGACCTGGTCCGTCTCGGCCGGCCGATAGCCCCGACCCTTCTGGGTCCGCACGTGGACGATGACCGGACCCTTGAGCTCGAGCACCCGCCCGAACGTCTCGAGCAGCGCGTGGAGGTCGTGCCCGGGCACGACGCCGATGTAGGTGATCCCGAGGTCCTCGAACAACTGGCCCGGCGTCGCGAGGCTGACGACCGACCGCCGGAGCCGCTGGCTCCACTCGAGGGCCCCACCACCGACGACCGGCAGCTTCTCGATCAGGCTGTCGTAGGCGGTCTTGCTCTGCTGCCAGGCCTGGCTCAGCTTGATCTTCGAGAGGTACGTGGAGAACGCGCCGACGGTCGGGCTGATCGACATCTCGTTGTCGTTGAGCACGATGAGGAGTTGCGTGCCTCGATGCCCGATGTCGTTGAGGGCCTCGAGCGACAGGCCGGTCATGAGCGCGGCATCGCCGACCACGACCGCGATCCGCTCCAGCCCGTGGCGCAGGTCGCGTGCGGTGGCCAGGCCCTGGGCGATCGACAGCCCGGTTCCGGCATGCCCCCCGTCGAAGACATCGTGCTCGCTCTCGGACCGGCGGGGAAAGCCGCCCATCCCGTCGAGCTGGCGGAGCGTCCCGAACTGCGCCAGGCGGCCGGTCAGGAGCTTGTGGGCATAGGCCTGATGCCCCGTGTCCCAGACGATCTTGTCGCGCGGTGATTCGAGGAGGCGATGGAGGGCGACGGTCAGCTCGACGACCCCAAGCGACGAGCCGAGGTGACCGCCAGTCGTCGCGACGGTGGCGATGATCGTCTCGCGGAGCTCCGCCGCGATCGATGCGAGCTGCGCATCGTTGAGGCCGCGAAGGTCGGCTGGTCCCTGGAGGTCCTTGAGCAGTGGCGTCACGGCGGTTGTGGGTCCCCTGTTCGATGGTCGGTCGCGGCGGTCGGTCCTGATCCTGGCCGATGCAGATTATGTGATACCACGGGCGCGCATGTTTCGCGCGGGCCGTTCAGCACAAACCGGACGGTACACTGGCTCGGTGATCGTCGCCGGAATTGGACGCATGCGCGAACGCCTTGCGGCCGTTGCCGAACGAGGAGCGTCGTCGGGCGATCGGGCGGGCCGGTCCACCCTCGTGGTTGCGAGCACGACCGTGATGGTCCTGGCGATCATCTGGGTTGCCACTTATCTGGTGTTGGATCAGCCCGTGGCGGCGGCCATCCCGTTCGCCTACCAGGTCGCGACCGTCATCGGGCTGGCGGCGATAAGCCGTGGCCACAGCTTTCGTGCCTTCCAGATCAGCCAGGTCACCCTCATGACGCTGCTTCCCTTCGTGCTCCAGTGGACCATCGGCGGGTACGCCGCCTCGTCAGCAGTCAGCCTGTGGGCGCTGGTTGCGGCGCTGGGCGCGGTCTTCTTTCTCGGGGCAAAGGGTGCGATTCGGTGGTTCGTGGCGTTCTGCGCCCTGACGCTGATTTCGGCCATCATCGACCCTGCGGTGGCTGCCGTCGCGCACCCGCCGCCGGCATCGGTCAGGACCGCCTTCTTCGCCCTCAACGTGGTCGGCGTTGCGACCACCGCCTACCTCATCGTGCAGTATTTCGTCCGACCGATGGCGCTCCGCGTCAAGC
>SCTE01000331.1 GCA_004298915.1 Chloroflexota bacterium
GGATCGGGAAGTCGTCATCGAGGCGGTCCACCGGGGGATCGTGATCGACGGGCACGAACGGCGCGCGGCTCCCGGGGACGGGATCCTCCCAGAGCCGCGAATGCAGGAACTGCTCGCCCGGGTGCGACTCGTCCCAGCATGGCCACATGATCCCGCCGAGTTCCTCGAGCCGGGCGTAGGTCATGCCCCGATGCACCGGCGACAGCGCGCGGACCTCGTCCCAGACCCGCTCCGCCGATGCCTCGCCCCAGTCGTGGCCCATCCGGCGCGCGAGCTCGAAGATGATCCACAGGTCGTCACGGGCATCGCCCGGCGGGTTGAGTGCCTTTCGCACGCGCTGCACCCGGCGTTCGGAGTTGGTGACCGTCCCCTCGGATTCGGCCCACGCCGCGGCTGCCGGCAGCACGACATCGGCCATCTCCGCCGTCGCCGTCAGGAACAGGTCCTGGACGACCATGAACTCGAGGCCGCCGACGAGCTCCTTCGTCCGCTTCTGGTCCGCCTCCGACTGGACCGGGTTCTCGCCGATCACGTACGCGGCCTTGAGCTCGCCGCGCTCCATGGCGTCGAACATCTGCGACAGGTGCCAGCCGCGCTTCGGCGGGACGGGCACGCCCCAGGCGGCGTCGAACTTGCTCCGAAGCTCGTCCTTCTCGATGAACTGGAAGCCGGGCAGCCGATCCGGCAGGGCGCCCATGTCGCCACCGCCCTGGACGTTGTTCTGGCCACGGAGCGGGCTCAGGCCGCTGCCGTAGCGGCCGACGTGGCCGGTCAGCAGCGACAGCGAGATCAGGGCGAGGACGTTGTCGACCGCGTTGTGGTGCTCGGTGATCCCGAGGGTCCAGCACAGCATCGCTCGCGGCGCCTTCGCGTAGGCGTGGGCGAGTTCCCGGATGGCCGGGGCCGGGACGCCGGTCTCGCGCTCTGCGTACTCGAGCGTGTACGACTCGACCTTGTCGCGATAGGCGTCGAAATCGAAGGTCGCGCGTTCGATGAACTCGGTGTTGGCGAGGCCGGCGTGGATGATCTCGCGTCCGATGGCGTTGGCGAGGGCGATATCGCTGCCGACGTCGAGGCCGAGCCACGTGTCGGACCACTCGGCCGAACTGGTTCGCCGCGGATCCACGGTGAAGAGACGGGCGCCGTTGCGGACCCCGCGAAGCAGGTGATGGAAGAAGATCGGATGCGTCTCCCGGGCATTGCTGCCCCAGAGGATGATCAGATCGGTTTCCTCGACCTCACGATATGAGCTGGTTCCACCACCAGCGCCGAAGACGGTCGCCAGACCGGCGACAGACGGGGCGTGTCAGGTGCGGTTGCAGCTGTCGATGTTGTTGCTGCCCAGGACGGCCCGGGAGAACTTCTGCGCCGCGAAGTTGACCTCGTTGGTCGCCTTGCTGCAGCTGAAGACTCCGATCGGCGCCGAACCGTTCGAGGCCCGCTGGGCCGCGATGATCCGGAACGCCGCGGCGGTCCGATCGAGCGCCTCATCCCATGTCGCGGGACGGAGCTCGGCGCCCTTCGTCTCGCGGACGAGGGGCTGGGTCAGGCGAACATACGACTTCGGCAAGGGGTTCGATGCCTCCATGCTCTGGATCGCCGGGGACGGCGATCCGGTTCGTCGTCAGCCGCACGGCCGACCCCGCGAGTGTAGCGCCGGTTGGCGCCGCTCAACGTGCAACGGCGGGCCTGGATCACCTCCGGGTCACCGTCCTCGCCGCGAGATGCTCGACGCTCGGGTGCGGTCGAGTGAGGTCGCCTTACACGCCCTTGACAAAAGCCTGTCTCGGCAGCGTTGTCCCGACTCTTCTGGTCGGCCACTCTCGATCGACGACGCCGGCCATCGGTATCGGAAAGGGACCAGATCGACCATGCGCACCACGACACGCCATCGAATCCTGATCGTGATCAGTGCCGCGCTCGTCGTGGTCGTGCTTGCCGGATGTGGCCGGCGGGTTGACTTCGCCGGGCCCGACGGACCGAGCCCGTCGTCCGTGACCGTCGGCGCGACCAGCTTGCCGGGCCAGGCCAGCCAGCCTGCACCTGCGTCCCCGGACCCCACCTCCAGCCCCGGTGCGGAAGCCAGCCCGTCGACCGCGCCGACGGACACACCGATCCCGAGCCCGGACCTCGCCTCGATCGAGGCATTGCTCTCCGGGATCGACACCGACCTCGGCGATGACGCCGCGTCTGCAGCCAATGAAGGGAATCCGCAATGAACAGGTACGTCACACGCCTCGCCGGTCCACTCGCGGGCCTCGCCCTGGCCATCTCCGTTGCGATGCCGGCGCTTGCCGCTCCGTCGTCGAACGCCCGCGTCACCGATCGCCCCGTCGCTCCGCAGAGCGCCGAGACCGGTGCCGCTCGCTGCGCCTCTGCATGGCGGGCCGTGCGGACGGATCGCAGTCTCGCCAACGTGCAGGCGGCCGGCTTCTGCGAGATCGACCGGCGCCTCGTGACGATCGATCGACTCCGGGGTCTGGTACGCGATGCCGAAGTCCTGACCGACGCCCACGCAACCGCGCTGACCCGGATCCTCGACGGCACCGAATCGGGCCTCATGTCGCTTCGTCGCGAGATCGCGGCCGACACGTCGGTCGCCTCGGCGAGCGAAGACGTCCGCCGGATCTTCACCGAATTCCGGGTCTACGTCCTCGTGACACGCCAGGTCGTGCTCGTCCGGGCCGACGATCGGGTCGAAGCTGCCGCGCTCCGGCTGACCCACGCCGCGGATCAGCTGGCGGCCGCCATCGAGCGCGCCGCCGGGAACGGCAAGGACGTGACCGAGGCGCAGGGTCACCTCGACGCCATGAAGGCAGCGACCGGAGCGGCCCAGGCCGACGTGGCCGGCGATGCCGATGCCATCCTGGCCCAGACGCCGGCGAGCTGGAACGCAGGAACGGCCGAGCCAATCCTCGATGCGGCCAGGGCCTCGATCTCCGCGGCGCACGCCGCCCTTCGGACGGCGCTGACCGAGGCGCGAGCGGTCACGGCGGCTCTTCGCTGACCGGCACGAGCACGGAACCAGGTCCGCCCTTGAGCCCGTCGACCACCCGTCGGCGGGCTCGTCGTGGCGCGTAGACTCGCGTTCGATGAAGACGATCCTCGTGGTCGACGACGCGCCCAACATCGTCGAGCTGGTCCGGCTGTACCTCGAGGGCGCTGGCTACGCCACGGTCGTGGCAACCGACGGACCGACCGCGGTCGACCTCCACCGACGACTCCGTCCGGACCTCGTGATCCTGGACGTGATGCTCCCCGGGATGGACGGATTCGAGGTGTGTCGAGCGATCCGTCGCGAGACGGATACGCCGGTGATCATGCTCACGGCGAGAACCGATGACGTCGATGCGATCGTCGGCCTCGAGCTCGGCGCCGATGACTACGTCACCAAGCCGTTCAACCCACGAGCGCTCGTCGCCCGGGTGAAGGCGATCCTGCGGCGGACCGACGGCACGGTCCGCCTCGGCCGACCCATCGAGGTCGGCTCGCTGCGGATCGATCCGCGGCGTCGCGAGGTCGTCCTCGGCGACGTCATCGTGGAGCTTCGCGGCCGTGAATTCGATCTCCTGGCCGCGTTGGCGCGGGATCCCGGCGTGGTGATGAGCCGCGACGCGCTCCTCGAGGATGTCTGGGGAACGGACTTCCCGGGCGAAACCCGGACCGTCGATGTCCATGTCTCCGAAATCCGGAAGAAGCTCGGGCCCGACGGACCGGTGATCGAATCCGTCCGCGGCATCGGCTATCGGCTGGTGCCCGGTGCCTGATCGAGTCCCGGCCCGGATTGCCGCGGCGTTCGTCGCGGTCGGCCTGGTGGCCGTCCTCGCGGTCGGAGCCGGGCTCTTCGTCAGCCTGCGGTCGCTCCACCAGGACGCGACCATCGCCAGCCTCGGGGACATCGCCCAGCCGATCGTCACGCGGACGCGGGCCCTCGGTGCAGCCGATCTTCGGGCCGCGATCACCAACCTGCGGGCCGACCTTCGTCCCGAGCTCGGCCTCTATGCGGTCGTCGGCGAACGCGTCATCCCGGCCGATGGATCCGCGCCGATCCTGGCGGCGGCATCGGTCTCGGTTCCGTCGGACCTCGCCGCCGGTGCGTCGGCCGGAGGCACGCTGAGCGCGACTGACGGTCAGCGGCTCGTCTACTCGGCGACGGTCCTTCGGCGTGAGGGCGCGGTGGTCGGGAGGATCCTCCTCGTCCTCACCGCGCCCGACAACGCCGGCGCCCTCGCGCTGCGGGATCTCCTGCGGGTGCTCCCGGCCGTCTCCACCGTGGTTGCCGTCATGGTCGCGCCGATCGCGTGGTTCCTGTCCCGTTCGATCACCCGTCCGCTTCGTCGGCTGGCGCATGCCACGTCGGCCGTCCCCGCGGCCGGCCCGACCGGCGAGCCGATCGCGCCCGAGGGTCCGCTCGAGGTCCGCGACCTGACCGAGCGGTTCAACGAGATGACGGCCGCCCTCGATGCGGTTCGTCGTGAGGAGCGGGAGCTGCTCGCCAACATCCGGCACGATCTCAAGACGCCGCTGACCGTCGTCGCCGGATTTGCCGAGGCACTCCGCGATGGGACCGCGAGTGGATCCGGGGTTCCACGGGCGGCCGCGGCGATTGCCCAGGAGGCCTCCCGGATGGAGCGCCTCATCGAGGACCTGCGATCGGTCGATGATGCGGGCACCGCCGGTTTGGCACTACGACCCGAGGCGGTCGACCCGGCCTCCCTCGTCGCCGATGCGGTCGCGCGGTTCGGGCCACGCGCCGCCAGTGCGCGGATCGACCTGCGCGCCGATGCCGAGCCCGGCCTGTCGCTGGCCGCAGATCGCGCCGCGGTCGAACGGATCCTCGGCAACCTCATCGACAATGCGCTGTCGATCGGGGCGCCGGGCGTGCATGTCCTCGTCGAGGCGCGCGCTCTCGGGGCGGGCGCGGTTGCCTTCCGTGTCAGCGACGACGGTCCGGGCTTTCCGCCGGGCTCGCTCGAGCGCGTGTTCGACCGGTTCTTCCGGGCGGATCCCGCTCGGACGGGTCCCGGCACGGGCCTCGGCCTGTCCATCGTCCGGGCGCTCGCCCGCGCCCATGGCGGCGAGGCGGTGGCCGAGAACCTTGCCCCGACGGGCGCCCGGGTCACCGTGACGCTGCCCGGCGTGCCGGTGCCGGACGGCGCCAGCGCGGTCGAGTAGGGCGACGGGGACCGTCGGGCCACGGCCCCGATGGCCGGTCAGGCGAGGACCACGCCCGCGCCCGACGAGGACGCCGTCTCGACGCGGCCGACCAGCCAGTACGGGACCGCCCGAGCCTCGAGGCCCGCGACCACGGCATCGAGACGCTCCGGGGGCACCGCGGCCAGGAGGCCGCCCGAGGTCTGGGGGTCGTGGGCAAGGGCGACGAGGTCCGCCCCGACACCCATGGCCCGCGTCAGCTCCGGCTCGACGAACCGCCGATTGTGGGCAGCTCCGCCCGTCTCGACACCCGCCCGCGCGAGGTCGAGCGCCCCGTCGAGGGCCGGCAGGGACCCGGAATCGAACACGAACCGCGTGCTCGATGCCCGGGCCATCTCGAGGCCGTGCCCGAGCAGCCCGAAGCCGGTGACGTCGGTCGCGCCCCGGATGCCGTGCTCCGCGAATACCTCGGCCGCGTCGCGGTTGAGCACCGTCATCTGGGCCGTCGCCGCGGCCAGTTGGGCATCCGTCGTTCGACCCTGGCGGCGTCCCGAGACCAGCAGCCCGGTGCCGAGGCGCTTGGTGAGGACGAGGTGGTCACCCGGCTCCGCGCCCCCCTTGCGGAACAGGCGCTCCGGATGCGCCGCTCCGATCACGGCGAGCCCGTACTTCGGTTCCGCGTCCTTGATCGTGTGGCCGCCCGCCAGCGTCCCGCCGGCCTCCCGGACCTTGTCCGCGGCACCCTCGAAGATGGCGGCCAGCGTATCCCTCGACAGGTCTTCGGGGAACGCGGCGATCGACAGCGCGAAGAGCACGCGCCCGCCCATCGCGAAGACGTCGGACAGGGCATTCGCAG
>SCTE01000332.1 GCA_004298915.1 Chloroflexota bacterium
TCCGCGTAGTAGGCCCGGAAGTGGATACAGCCGAGGTCGCCCGGGTGAGTGGGCAGGGTGGCCCGGTGGGCGAGCTGACGTCGGGCCAGTGCCGGGCTCACAGGACAGCCTCGATACAGGTGGCGCACCAGGGTTCGGCCTCGAGGTCGCGATGGGCCTGGTAGTGACCCCGGTAGTCACTGCACCAGGGCGTTGATACGGGGTCGTCGGCGACCGCCCCATCCGACCGGACCACCGCATCACTGACCGCCTCACCTATATATAGGGGTGAGGCGGTGAGGCGGTCAGCGATACCGTCGGTGGTCGCGACCGCATCACTCACCGCATCATCCGCACGTGAGGCGGTGTGAGGCGGTGAGGCGGTGACGAAAAGCCGAATCTCGCCCCTCGGACCCGTCGCGACCGCGTCGACCTGGTCGCCCAGGGCCTTCACATAACGCGTCGCGGTGGCCTTGCCGACCCCGATCGCGGCCGCCAGCTTGGCGTACGACACGCCCGGATCGCCCGCGATCGCTGCCAGGACGGCGTCTGCGGGGACCTTAGAGCCTGTCGCCTCGTCGAGGTCGACCGGATCGACCAGGAGGCCGCCGGCCTTGGTGGCCACGATCCGACGTTCGCGGCGGATCCGCTTCCGGGTCGAGAGCTTCGTCCGCGGGCCGTCATGCTCGAGGAGCAGCACGACGTCGCACCACCGGCCCCATTCGCCGAGGACGTCGCTCAGGCGCCGCTCGCCCGACCCCTGGGGCTTCTTGAGGTGGACGATCAGCACGATCGCGAGGGCGGGATAGTCGGCGAGGATCGTCCGGAGTCGCCGGTAGACCCCTTGGATGTCCTTGCCCCACGGATCGACCTGGCTCGCGCCGGTCGCCGTGTCGACGATCAGCAGGAGTGCCCCTCGGGTCCGCAGCCAGGCTGTGATCCAGGCCAGCCAGGCGTCCGCCAGGAGCGCGGGCTGGTCCGCGGCAGCGGTGAACAGTGGCAGGCGCCAGTACCGGCCGACCAGGTCATCGCGGGTCAGCTCGAGGGCCTCGAGGATCTGCGATTCGCGCAGGTAGTCGTCGTCCTGGTGCATCTCTGACAGGACCAGTACCGGCCCCTGGGCGACCACCGGCCACGTGCCGGCGAAGGATCCACCGGCGGAGGCGAGACGGATGCCGAGCTCGCCGCTGATGGCGTAGCTCTTGCCCGTGCCCTCCTCGGCCGCGACGACGACGATTCGGCCCGGGCGGACCAGGTCCTCGACGTACTCGACGGTCCCGAGCTCGGACAGCTGGGCGAGCCCGCGATCCTCGGGCAGCTCGTAGATCCCGGGGCCGTGCTCCCGCTCCTGCCGCACTCGATCGATCTCCTCGAGGAGCCGCTGCTCGTCGAGAGTCAACGGCCGGCTCAGCTCGGCCTCACGAGTGGCGAGGTTCCTGCGGAATGTGGCCGCCGCATCGACGGCCGCGACGCGCTCGGCCGGCGTTCTGTTCCGCCAGGAGCCCGATGATGGCGTGTCATCGTTCTCGGCGGCCTCGATCGCGATCGACTCGAGGTCCGGATCGTCCGGCATCGGCAGGTCGTCGAGCTCCTCGCCGCGCAGCACGTGCAGGGCTGGCGCGGCGGTCATGGCGCAACCTTGCGGGCGGAGCGGACGGCCGCGGATTTGGCGGCCAGGGTGAGCATGTGGGCGCGCCTGGCTCGGTCAGCCCGGATCTCGCGCTCCCGAGGGCTCAGGAGCCCATCCGGGTCGACGAGGCGCTCGAACCGACGTCGGAAGCCGGCGTGCGCCGGTCCAACCATGACCTCGGGCTCGTTATTAGCCCAGGCGGTCAGGCCGCCGATCTTGCCCCAGGTGCGTGCATCGCTCATGCGGAGCAGTAGACACTGACTCGCGGGCGCCAGGCCACGGGCGCCACCCGGGGCGCCAGGTGCCTATTTCGGCTTAGAGGCGCTTCAATCGGCGCCGAATCGTCGTTTCGCTGGTATTCAGCGCTTTCGCGAGCGACCCGATGCCGTAGCTCTTGCCGGCCTTTTTGAGCTCGTCCTCCATCGCGCGCACTTCGGTCTCCGTCGGCGCCTGGCTGTCCTCGATTCGTTCGCCACGGTCACCGTTCGGGAGGACCGTCCAGACCGCGCAAGCACCGCAGCCCGTGCATGTGTAGATGAGATGCCCTTCCGGGGTCCTCCCGGTGTGTACGCCGCTGGCGGCACGCACCTCGGCCAGGCTCTTGAAGTGACCACCCTGGGCCCCGAGGTTCGCGTAGCACGTGGTGCTGTGTACGATCCCGTCCATGTCGAACCGCCCGACGGCGGTCATCGCTTCGGCTCCTCGAGGCGATCGCCGGGCGACAGCGCCCGGGCCGCCTTGATCGCGCGTTCGGCCCGCGTGGACGCCGCGTAACGGGCGACCATGTCGCGGCTCTTCCAGCCGGCCACGGCCATGAGGTCGGTCTCCTGCATGCCCGCGGCGAGCATGGAATGGGCGTAGGCGTGGCGGAACAGGTGCGGGTGGAGCCGGATGCTGATCCCGGCTTGCTGGCCACGCTCACGGACGAGCTGAGCGAGGCCCGTCTCCCGGAGCTGGCCCTTGCGGCCCAGCCACAGCCAGGGGCTCTCAGCGTCGGCCCTGCGCGCCCTGGCGCGGATGTAGCGGTCGACGGTCCGGATCGTGGTCGCCCCGACCGGGACGTGCCGCGTCCGGCTGCCCTTGCCGGTGACGGTCAGGAGCCCTGCATCGAGGTCGACGTCGGCGACGCGGAGCCCGAGGAGCTCGCCGCGGCGGATCCCGGTGTCCATGAAGACCCGGATGATCGCCTCGTCCCGCCGGCCGGCCTGGCTCTTGTCGCGCTCGCAGGCATCCAGGAGCTTGCGGAGGTCTGTGTCGCGAAGGACGGGCGGGGGAGCCTCGGGCAGCCTGGGCGGCCGCATGTGCTCCATCGGGCTCGACTTGATCTCGCCCTCTTCCAGCGCCCAGGCGAAGAACGCCTGGCAGCCCCGGAAGCGGTTGTGGGCGGTCGCGGGCGCCTTGCGCTCGAGGAGGTCGCCCAGGAAGGATTCGACATGCTCGCGGCGGATCCCGCCCAAGCCCGTCGGCATGCCCTGGCCGGCCAGGTAGGCCGACAGCTGCTCGACCGACGTCGTGTACGTCGCGATCGTCCGCGGGCTGATCCGTCGAGCTGCGAGCGATCGACGCCAGGACGTTGTGAGCGTGTCGAGCCCGTCGGGTGCGGTAGAATGCGGCGCGCTCGGCGATTTGATCGCCATCGGTTCTCTCCTCGTGCTGTGAGACTGAACAACGAACAGCATGCGGTATACGAGCGGTGTAGGTCAAGTCGCCGAGCCGAGAACTCCGAGGCATGCGCTGTTTCTGAGTTCGAAACGGCGGGCGGTTAGCTCAGTTGGTTAGAGCACATGCTTGACATGCATGAGGCCACTGGTTCGAGTCCAGTACCGCCCACCATCCCTGACGAGCAGCCCGCAGCAGCCCGGGCCTGATCGCGACCCCGAGGAGCACGGCGCCGCCGGCTTGGCGCTGCCGGTGCGGTATAGTCCGGCCAACGCGTCGATCGGGACATGCGTTCGAATGGCGAGCACCAGAGAGCGGGGCCTCGGCTGAAAGCCCCACGCTGACCGTCGAACGACACCACCCGTGAGCGGCCGGTGAACCGGTCCGGGCCCGCCCGTTACTGCGGCATGAGCGTGCGATCGCGCCATCTCGGTGGCGTGGCGCAAAGGCGGGTGGAACCGCGGGAGGAACAACCTCTCGTCCTGTCGGACGGGAGGTTTCGTGTTTCCAGGAGGCATCGCCATGGCGGACATCTCAGCCCAGGACGACGAGGTCCTCGACGCGCCGGATCGCGGCTCGGCCGAAGAGCTGCTCGATGCCGGCGGGCACGACGAAATCGGCGCCATGCGCCACTCGGCCGCGCACGTCCTGGCCGAGGCGGTCCTCGACCTCTTTCCCGGCACGAAGCTCGGAATCGGGCCGGCGATCACCGACGGGTTCTACTACGACTTCGACCTGCCGCGCCCGCTGACGCCCGATGACCTCGAGAGCATCGAGGCCAGGATGCGCGAGAGCGTCGCCGCGGATCACCCCTTCGTTCGCAAGGAGCTCCCGCTCGATGACGCCCGTTCGGTGGCGGAGGGCCAGGGGCAGACCTACAAGGTCGAGATCCTCGACGACCTAGCCGCGAAGGCGGCCGCTGCGGGCGAACCGCCGCCGGTCACGTCGTTCTTCGAGCACGGGCCGTTCAGCGACCTGTGCAAGGGACCGCACGTCGCGAGCACCGGGCACATCGGCCCGTTCAAGCTCCTGTCGGTTGCCGGCGCCTACTGGCGCGGGGACGAGAAGCGGCCGATGCTCCAGCGTGTCTACGGCACGGTCTGGGCGACCCAGGAGGACCTCGATCAGTACCTCTGGCGCCGGGCCGAGGCGAAGAAGCGCGATCATCGGCGGCTGGGCGTCCAGCTCGACCTGTTCAGCTTCCACGATGTCAGCCCCGGGTCGGCGTTCTGGCATCCCAAGGGCCAGCGCATCTGGCGAACGCTGGAATCGGCGATGCGGGAGCTCCAGGCCCAGCGTGGCTACGAGGAGATCAGCACCCCGATCCTCGTCCACAAGAAGCTCTGGCAGCAATCCGGCCATTGGGACTTGTATGGCGACAACATGTTCCGCCTCGAGACCGAGGGCCAGGAGTTCAGCCTGAAGCCGATGAACTGCCCGGAGAGCACGATCGTCTACCGCACGAAGCTCCGGTCGTACCGTGACCTACCGCTCCGCTACAACGAGTACGGCCGTCTCCATCGAAACGAACGATCCGGAACCCTGTCCGGACTGACCCGGGTCCGGCAGTTCATCCAGGACGACGCCCACATCTACGTCCGGCCGGACCAGCTGGCGGCCGAGATCGAGGCGCTCCTGGGCGAGGTCCGCGAGGCGTACTCGTGGTTCGGACTGGCGCCCCGCTTCGCGTTCGCCACCAAGCCGGACAAGGCGCTCGGCGACCCGGCGCTCTGGGAACGTGCCGAGGCGCTCATCAAGGGCGCGCTCGACCGTGCCGGTGCCAACTACGTGATCAAGCCCAAGGACGGGACCTTCTACGCCCCCAAGATCGACATCTACATCGACGATGCCCTGGGACGCGAGTGGCAGATGGCCACGATCCAGGTGGACCTGGTCATGCTCCCGGAGCGGTTCGACCTGACCTACATCGACGAGGAGGGCAAGGAGCAGCGCCCGATCGCCATCCACCGCGCGATCTACGGCTCGCTCGAGCGGTTCATCGGGATCCTCGTCGAGCACTTCGCCGGCGCCTTCCCGCTCTGGGTGGCGCCGGTCCAGGCGGTCGTCATCCCGATCGCCGATCGCCACATCGAAGCCGCACGGGAGCTCGCGGCGGTCATGCGGGCCCGGGGGCTGCGGGTGGACGTCGACGCCTCCGATGGGCGGATGCAGAACAAGATCCGGATCGCGCAGGAACAGAAGGTCCCGTACATGATGGTCCTCGGTGATCGGGAGATCGAGGCCAGGACGGCATCGCCGCGGACCAGGGCGGGGGAGCAGTTGCCCGCTGAGGGCTGGGAGGACCTGGCTGCCAGGCTCGCCGTGGAGGCAGCCGCGCGCCTGCCGAACTGACCCCCGGCGCCGGCGATTCGTGCGGCGGTCGGGGGGCGCGGTCGAGGCAGTCGATCGTTGCCGCCCTCCGGAGGCCCGTGGTATAGTCCCGCGGCGGCCGGAGGCCTGTGCGCTGCCGTGTCCGTCGTGTTGAACCATCGAATCCCGGAGGGGTCACCATCAGCCGAGATCTGCGCGTGAACCAGATGATCCGTATCCCCCAGGTGAGGGTCATCGACGAAGAGGGCAATCAGCTTGGCGTCATGCCGACGCCCAAGGCTCTCGAGATGGCGCAGGATCGCGGCCTCGACCTCGTCGAGGTTGCACCGATGGCGGCACCGCCGGTCACCAAGTTCCTCGACTTCGGTCAGTACAAGTACGACCTGACCAAGAAGGAAAAGGAAGCCAAACGCCGACAGCGGTCGGTGACGTTCAAGGAAGTTCGCCTGTCGCCCAAGATCGGGATCGGCGACTTCGAGACCAAAGTGCACCGAGCGATCGAATTCCTCTCGGATGGAGATCGCATCAAGGTGACGGTCCGGTTCAGGGGACGTGAGCTCACGCATCCGGAACTGGGACGGAACCTGCTGACCAAGTTCACGGACCTGGTCAAGGATCATGGCGTCGCGGAGCGAACGCCGGTACTGGAAGGCAAGTCGATGTTCATCACGATGGCATCGACCCACAAGCCGAAGGTGGTGGAGGCTCCGGCGAGGCCGGGACGAACCGCCGACGCGGAGGCTCCGGCGGCCGCGCCGGCAGCGACCGCACCGACGGCAGCGCCGACGGAGCCGGTCGCGGCCCCCGAGGCCGGCTCGACGAAACAGCACACAACGCCGGAACCACCCGCGGTGGCTTCGGAACCAACGGCAGCAGTGCCGGCATCGACGGGAGAGTGACGGCGCCGTGCCGAAGATGAAGAGCCACAAGGCCGCCCAGAAGCGCATCGGCGTGACCGGCAGCGGCAAGGTGATCCGGGTCAACGCCTGGCGCGGCCACCACCTCGAGATCAAGTCGTCACGACGAACCCGTCGCTATGCCGGCAAGACCCTCATGAACCCCACCCACGCCCGGCAGGTCCGACGCCTGCTGCCGTACCTCTAGGAGCATCGGGACCTCATGGCCAGAGTCAAGCGGGGCGTCACGGCCCACAAGCGGCACAAGCGTCTCCTGAATGCGGCCGAGGGCCGCAAGGGGACACGATCGCGCCTCGTCAAGCCGGCGCGCGAGGCACTCCTCCATGCCCTCGCCTACGCGACCCGCGACCGCAAGCAGCGCAAGCGCGACTTCCGCGAGCTGTGGATCATCCGGATCAATGCCGCCGTCCGATCGAACGGCATGGCCTACGGCCGGTTCATCGCGGGCCTGAAGGCCGCCAACGTTGAGCTGGATCGGAAGGTCCTGGCCGATCTCGCCGTGCGGGATGCCGCCACGTTTGGACGCATCGTCGAGGTTGCCAAGGGCGCCTGAGCCGCGTTCGCCACTCTCGACCCGGAGCCCTCGACGTCACTGACGATCGAGGGCTCGTCATTACCGGGCGCCGACGCTCTACCATCCACGTCACCCGATCCAGGACCTGACAACCGGAGCCGACCCCATCGTGGACCTCGCCGACATCATCCGAGACCTTGGCGCGCTCGAGACGAGCACGCTCGCGGCGATCTCGGCTGCGCCGGACACCCCCGCCCTCGACGGGATCGATGTCGAGGTCCTCGGCAAGAAGGGGGCGCTCACCGGCATCCTGCGGGGGATCGGGGCGCTGGCCGCGGACGATCGGCCTCGCGTCGGCGCCGTCGCGAACACGGTGCGCGGAGCGATCGAGGCGGCCCTCGCCGCGCGGCGCGCCGAGCTCGGGGCGGCCGAACTGACGGAACGTCTCGCCCGGGAACGGATCGACGTCACGCTGCCGGGCCGCCCGCTCCGGCGCGGTTCCCTCCATCCGAGCATCGAGGCGATGACCCAGATCGCGGAGATCTTCGAGCAGTTCGGGTTCGTCGTCCACGAGAGCCCCGAGATCGAGGACGACCTGACGAACTTCCAGATGCTCAACATCCCGCCCGATCACCCGGCCCGCGACCTGTGGGACACGCTCTACGTGGACATCCCGGGCCACCTCCTGCGAACCCACACGTCGCCCGGCCAGATCCGGGTGATGCAGGCGATGAAGCCGCCGATCCGGGCCCTCCTGCCAGGCCGCTGCTTCCGCTACGAGTCGGTCGATGCGTCGCACGGCTTCGAGTTCTTCCAGGTCGAGGGGCTCATGGTCGACGAGGGCGTGACCCTCGCGGACATGAAGGGTCTCCTCGACGAGTTCGCCCGGGCGATGTTCGGCGACGGCAAGAAGACGCGCTTCCGGCCCGGCTACTACCCGTTCACCGAACCGTCGGTCGCCTTCGATGTCGAATGCCTGGTCTGCGGCGGGCCCGGCTGTCCCGCGTGCGGCCGGAGCGGCTGGATGACGATCCTCGGGGCGGGCATGGTCCACCCGGTCGTGCTCCAGTACGGCGGCCTCGATCCCGAGCGCTACCAGGGCTTCGCCTTCGGCATGGGCCCGGAGCGGATCTCCATGCTCAAGCACGGGATCACTGACCTGCGGCTGTTCATGGAGAACGACGTCCGGTTCCTGGAGCCGTTCCGATGAGAGCGCCGCTGTCGTGGCTCCGCGAGTTCGTCGACATCGACCTCGAGCCCGAGGCCCTCGCCGAGCGGCTGACGCTGCTCGGGATGGAGGTCCGGGGCATCGAGCGGCGTGGCCTGGCCTGGCAGAACGTCGTGGTCGGGGAGCTGCTGTCCGTCGAGAAGCACCCCAACGCGGATCGCCTGTCGCTGACGACCGTGACCCTCGGTGCCGGCGAACCGTTGAGCATCGTCTGCGGGGCGACCAACATCGCGCCGGGCCAGCGGGTTCCGGTTGCCCTGCCGGGGGCCGTGCTGCCGGGCGATCGCCGGATCGAGCGGACCGAGAAGATGGGCGTCGTCAGCAACGGGATGCTCTGTTCGGGCGACGAGCTCGAGCTCACCGCCGACGGGGACGGGATCCTCATCCTCGCCCCGGACACGCCTCTCGGCGTGCCCCTGGCCGAGCTGTACGGGGACGTCATCTTCGACATCGACGTCAAGCCCAACCGGGGTGACGCCCTGTCGATCGTCGGCCTCGCCCGTGAGGTCGCCGCGATCACTGGCTCGGCGGTCCGGATGCCGTCGTTCGAGGTGGTGGAATCGGGTCCGGACGTGGCCGACCGGCTGACTGTCGATGTCATCGACGCTGCCTTGTGCCCGCGATTCGTCGGGCGCTGGGTGAGCGGCGTCCGCGTTGGCCCGTCGCCGGAACACGTCCAGATGCGGTTGCTCGCCGCCGGCGTCCGGCCGATCAGCAACGTCGTGGACGCCTCGAACTACGTCATGATCGAGCTCGGCAAGCCGATCCACACGTTCGACGGGTCGCGGGTCGAGCGCGGGCACCTCGTCGTCCGAACGGCATCGTCCGGCGAGCGCCTTGTCACGCTGGACCATGTCGACCGGGCGCTGGACCCCGACACGCTGCTCATCGCCGACGACCACGGGCCACTCGCGATCGCCGGAGTCATGGGCGGTGCCGCATCCGAAGTGACCGATGCGACGACGGACGTGATCATCGAATCGGCGATCTTCGACCCGGTCAGCATCCGCCGGACGGCATTCCACCACGCCCTCCGGTCGGAGGCCAGCCTGCGCTTCGAGAAGGGCCAGGAATGCCGCCTCGCCCGGCTCGGCGCGGATCGGGCCGCAGCGCTGGTGGCGGCCTGGGCCGGCGGCAGCGTGGCCCGCGGCCGCGTCGATACCGCACCCGACGAGCCCGGCGAGGATCGCGTCCGGTTCCGGCCGGCGCGGGTCGCGCGGATCCTCGGCGCGGACCTGCCCCGGGAAGCCCAGGTCGACCTGCTGGCACGCGTCGGGATCGCGGTCGCAAGCCCTGCCGGGGCAGCGGACGCGAAGGTGGACCTCGTGATCGCGGCGGGGTCGAAGCCCCGCACGGTCCAGGTACCCGCCGCCGCCACGCTCGAGGCCGTCGTCCCGTCCTGGCGGCGGGACCTGGCGATCGAAGCGGACATCATCGAGGAACTCGCCCGGGTGAACGGCTACGACCGGATCCCATCGACCCTCCCCGCCACGGCGTTGCCGTTGTTCCGGCCGTCACCGCTGGCCCTGCGCGACGTCGTTCGCCACTCGCTGGCGGGCTTCGGGTTGCGCGAGGTCGTCACCCACGCGCTCGTCTCGCCGGACCACCTCGCGCGGTGGTCCTGGTCCGCGCCGCCGGCACCGGCCGACGGCGAGGGTCGGATCGACGGCACCCCGATCACGGTGACCAACCCGCTGTCGGCCGATCACGCCGTCCTCCGCCAGGACCTCGTCGGGGGGCTCGTGGACACCGTGGTGCTGAACCGGCGCCGCGGTCGCGACGACCTCGCGCTGTTCGAGATCGGCAAGGGGTATGGCCGCGTGGCCGACGCGCCGCACGAGTGGTGGCGGCTCGGTTTCGCGCTGGCGGGCGCATTCGATCCACCATCGTGGAATCGTCCGCGGCGTGCGGCGGACCTCGGTGACGCAAAGGGCGTGCTCGACGCCCTGTGCGCGACGCTCGGCCTGGACGGACCGGAGTACACGGCCCTCGCCACCGAGGCGGCGCTCCATCCGGGACAGGCGGTAACCGTGCTCGCACGGACCGCCGACGGGACCGTCGGGCTGTCGGGCGTCGTCGGGGCAATCCATCCGGCTGCCGCAGCGGCCTGGGACGAGCGGGCCGAGGGCACGATCCTGGCCGAGATCTCGATCCGGGGCCTGTCCGGCGGCGTTCCCAGCGTGCCTCGGGGCGTCAACCCGAGCCGCTTCCCGAGCGTGGAGCGCGACCTTGCGATCGTGGTCGGCGCGGGCGAGACCGCAGGGCGCGTCGAAGCGGTCATTCGGGCAAGTGCCGGTGCGCTGCTTCGGTCCGTCGAGCTGTTCGATGTCTACGCCGGCGCCCCGCTCGGCAGGGACGAGCGCAGCCTCGCCTTCCGGATCGTCTTCGGCACCGACGAACGGACGCTCGCCGACGACGAGGTCGAAGCCGCCGTCGGTGCGATCTCGGCCGCGATCATCGACGCGGGCGGCAGGATCCGCTCCTGACCGAGGGCCGGATCAGCGGATGGCGGCCCTTGCGATGCCGATGACGGCGCTGCTACGCTGCTCGGGCCTTGCAACGCTCACCTGAGCCCGGACTCGGCGACACGGGGAGACACGACGGCCAGTGGACATCATCGCTTCGATCACCAGCATCAAGGGCGTCGACCTCCTCATCTTCTTCATCTTCTTCGGGCTGTTCGTGCTCGGGTTCATGCAGGGCGTCCTCCGGCGCCTGCTGGGCATCGCGTCACTGCTCCTGTCGCTCCTGATCGCCGCCCAGCTCCGGGCGCCGTTCGGCGACTTCCTGGCGACGAACTGGACGCAGTACAGCCCGCAGTACAACCACATGCTCGCGTTCGGGTCGGTCTTCGTCGCCCTGTCGGTTGCGTCGACCGTCGTGCTCCAGTTCTTCTACAAGTCGACGCCGCTGTTCGCCAGGTATCCGGCGCTCGACGAGGTCCTCGGAGGCCTTCTCGGGCTCGTCCAGGGGGCGTTGATCCTGGCGGCGTTCTACCTGATCACGGATCCGTTCTTCTCGGTCTACGGACAGGTAGCGCAGCGCAACGAGTTCCCGTTCGTGCGCCAGATCTTCGATGCCTTCCAGGGATCGGTCACGGCCGACATCACCCGCCACAACCTGGTTCCGATCCTGTTGACCTTCTTCGGCGG
>SCTE01000333.1 GCA_004298915.1 Chloroflexota bacterium
GAGAAGGCCGCCGTGATGGGCGCCCTGCACCTCTACCTCGACTTCGTCAACCTGTTCCTGTTCCTGCTCCGGCTCTTCGGCAACCGCCGCTGAGCCACCGCCACGGCCATGAGCTCGTCGAGCTGGCGGGGCGCGACCGGGCGGCTCCAGAGGTAGCCCTGCCCGAGGTCGCAACCCAGCTCGCGCAGGCGATCGGCCTGCGTCGCCTGCTCGATGCCCTCGGCCACGACGGTGATGCCCAGCCCATGAGCGAGTGAGAGGACCGCCTGCACGATGGCGACGTTCGCGTCGCCCTCGTTGAGCTCGCTGATGAACGACCGATCGACCTTGATCGTGTCGAGCGGCAGGTGCCGGAGGTGGGCCAGGGACGAGTAGCCGGTCCCGAAGTCGTCGAGGACCAGGTGGACCCCGAGCTCGCGCAGCGCGGCGAGAGCCGCGATGCCCGCGTCGGAGCGGTCCATGACCGCGGTCTCGGTGATCTCCAGCTCGAGCGAGGACGCCTCGAGCCCGGTCTCGGCGAGGATCGCTGCGATCGACGGCACGAGTTCGGAATCGGCGAACTGCCGCGGCGACAGGTTCACGCTCATCATCAGCCGCTCGCCGGGCCACCGATCGCGGAGGGCACGCGCCTGGCGGCACGCCTTGGCCAGGACCACGGCACCGAGCGGGATGATGAGGTCCGTTTCCTCGGCCAGCGGAATGAAGTCGGCCGGCGAGATCAATCCTCGCGCCGGATGCTCCCATCGGACGAGGGCTTCGAAGCCGACGATGCGCTCCGTCCGGAGGTCCACGATGGGCTGGTAGTGGACGAGCAGCTCGTCCATCTCGATCGCGGCCTGCAGATCGGCCTCGAGGTCGAGGCGCTCGAGCGCCGCGTGGCTCCGAACGGCATCGAACCGGGCGACTCGCTTCGTTGGTTCGGCCTGCGCCTGGACCAGGGCGACCTCGGCCTCGCGCAGGAGTCCACCGGCGGTCGCCTTGCCCGGCAGGCCGGTCACGTAGCCGACGCTCGCCGAGATGAACCACATCCGTGCATCCAGGTCGATCGGGGCCTTGAGCGCGGCAAGGATCTGGTCCGAGACTGCGGTGGCGCGCTCGTCATCCGCGGGACTGAGCAGGATCCCGAATTCGTCGCCGCCGAACCTGGCCACGAGGTCGCCGTCTCGCAGGACCGTGGCGATCCGTCGCCCGACCTCGGCGAGGACCTGGTCGCCGGCCTGGTGGCCGAGGCTCTCGTTGAGGACCTTGAACCGGTCGATGTCGAGGAGCAGAACCGATGCGGGCGTCAGCAGCGTCGTGCCACCGGTCGGTTCCTCGAGGGCGGCGTTGATTGCCTCAACCAGGCGTTCGCGGGTCGGGAGGCCGGTGACCGGGTCGGTCGGGCCGCGGAGGGCCGCCTCCTGGAGCCGGGCATTCTCGAGCGCAATCGAGGCAAGCTTCGCAAACCGGCTCAGCGCATCGATGTCGGCCTCGCCCCAGGTGCGGTCCTTCGTGCCCGACGCGACGCCGATCATGCCCATGACCTTGCCGTGCGAAAGCAGGGGCACGCCCAGGACGGCACCGATGTCGACATCGGCGAGATTCATCGCCCGGTCTTCGTAGCGACTGTAGTCGTCGACCGTGAACGGACGCCCGGTTCGGCAGACCATCCCGGCAACGCCGACGTTCACCGAGATGACGTGCCCGACGACGGGCTCGTAGAGGCCGATGCCGGCTCGCATCCGGAGGTGGAGTCCCGTCGACTCGACCATCGACAGGTAGGCATTCGGCGTCCCGAGCAGCCGGGCAGCACGGGCGAGCACGGAGTGCAGGAGGTCGTCGGTCGTGCCCCCGTGGAGGAGCACGCCGGCCGTGTCGTCCAGCGCCGCCACGAGCGGGTCCCGCATGCTCGACCGCAGGCGTGATCCCTTCGCCAGGTAGAGGGCGGCGTCCGCCGTCTCCATGAGCGCGTCCTTCTCGAGCCCGTCGTCCGGCAGGCAGGCGATCCCGATGCTGATCGAGACCGACGGACCCGGATGCGCGTCGCTGAGGGCATCGACCATCGTCCGGATCCGGTTCGCGACCTCGGTCGCGCCGGCTCGATCGGTGACCGGCAGGATGGCCGTGAACTCGTCCCCGCCGTACCGATAGGCGGAGTCAGTCGAGCGGATCGCCGACTCGATCGTGTGGGCAACCGCGGCGAGGAGCGCGTCACCGGCAGGGTGGCCCTGGAGGTCGTTGTAGGCCTTGAACCGGTCGAGGTCCATCATCAGCACGGCCATCGGATGCGCTTCGGCCGTGGCGATCGTCAGGCTCAGTTCGCGCTGGAAGGCCCCGTGGTTCCGGAGTCCCGTCAGGGCGTCGCGCTCGGCCTGGACCTTGACTTCGCCGTGGGTCTCGGCGTTGCGGAGCGCAATCGCGGCCTGCGCCGCGAAGAGCTTGGTCAGCTCGAACTCGTTCTCCGAGAAGTGCGACTCCTGTTCGCCGATCCGCGCCACGTTCAGCGTCCCGAGCACGTCGCCCTGGACGATCAGCGGCACCACGATCAACGATTCCGGCTCGATCGGCGTGCCCGGGATCTGGACGGATCGAGGATCGAGGATCGCGTCGTTCGCCAGCACGGCCTCGCGATGCTCGACGGCCCAGCCGGTGATCCCCTGGCCGAGGGGTGCTTCGTACTCGAGGATGATCTCGGCGAACCGATCACGAGCGATGACCGGATAGCGGACCTGTCGGGCCAGGTCGACCCGGTAGATCGTCAGCGAGTCGTAGGCCACGACGGCCTTCAGCGAATCGGCGACCAGTTCGAGCACGCTCGAGGCATCCAGTGT
>SCTE01000334.1 GCA_004298915.1 Chloroflexota bacterium
CGTCGCCGCCCGCCGCTGGTGGGCAAGAAGGGACTCGAACCCTTACGTCCCTCACGGGACACCGGCTCCTAAGGCCGGCGCGTCTGCCATTTCGCCACTCGCCCGCCGCCGAGCATACCGTCGCACGAGGTGACCGGGAACCCGGTCGGGGCTGGGCGGAGCAGAGCGGCGATCACGGATCGGGCAACCCGCCCGGGGCGGGGTCGCGATCATCGACCGGGCCACGACCCGGCGCACGTCGCGCGGCGTCTAGCCCTTCGGCCGGGGCTTGGCCGTGCCGGCATCCATCCGGGCCCGGGCCTTGCGCAGGCCCTCGGCAAAGGACGGACCATCCGGATCGAACAGCCGCTCGGCGAACTCGCGGCCTGCCCGGACCGACGCCGGGCGCAGGGCATTGGCGATGAGCCCGCCAGCGAGCCCGACCACATCCGCATCCCGGCGCTGTGGGGCGCGCGAGGCAAGGAACCGCGTGAATTCACGCTCGAGCGTGCCGCGAACCTTGTCGCCATCCGGTCCGAGCGTCCGGAGGACCTTTTCGATCTCGTCGGGGAGCATCGAGTTCGGCATCGGCTTGGGGGCTCCGAAGATGGCGCGGCGCGCGCCGCCGAAGAGCCGCTTCGGTCCGCCGAGGATCAGGAACGCGGCGCCCGCCGCCGCGCCGCCGACCTTCAGCGGGTCGTTGCGGAGCCGCGCCGGGATATCGACCGCGGCACGCCCGGCGGCCTCGAGGCGGACGACCTCCTCCTCGAGCCCGTCCCGGGCGGCTAGGACTTCCGTCCGAGCGGCGTTCGTTCGCGCACCCACTCGATGGTCTCCTTCGTGGTCTCGATGGTCTGGGTCGGATAGAAGCGAGCCTTGAGGGCGTCGGTGTCGACGCCGTTTCGCGCGACGCCGAGGCCCATCAGGATCGGCCACGCGACGTACAGCGTCGTGAGCCCGAGCGCGGCCGAGATCTGCGGCCCGGCGATGAACTCGAGCAGCAGGATCGTGACGACGCCAGCGGCCAGCACGGCAACGATGAAGTCGCGCCCGATGCTGGACCCGGGCACGCCGAGCCCGACGAGGACGGCAACGAGGGCGATGTCCAGGAGCAGGAGGACCCCCAGCAGGACCCCCCAGCCCATCGATCCGAGGAGCCAGTCGGCGAGGAAGAGCATCCCGCCGATCGGGAGGAGGAGCCCGACGACGAACACGGCCCCGAACGCCACGCCCGCGAGCAGGGCCACGCGGCCGATCTCGGCGCCGATCTCGCTCGCTTCGGTCCGGGCGAGGTTGACATGCGCGTTGAGGAGTCGCATGGCGGCGTCGCGCACGGCAGCGATCTGGTCGCGCAGGCCCTTCGGCTCAGGATCGGAACCCGGGGCGGCGCTCTCGTTCATCGGCTCCTGGGTCGGATCCACGTGGCCTCCATGTAGCGCCGCGGACGCACCTGCGCCCACCGATCATACCAACCGACCGCGTCGGGCCGGATCGCAGCGTCGGGCCGGATCGCAGCGTCGGGCCGGATCGCAGCGTCGGGCCGGATCGCAGCGTCGGGCCGGATCGCAGCGTCGGGCCGGATCGCAGCGTCGGGCCGG
>SCTE01000335.1 GCA_004298915.1 Chloroflexota bacterium
CTGGTCCCGCTCCTGGCCCTTCGGCATTCCCTCCAGGCGGCGACATCGGGGGCGATCCTCATCGTGCTGCTCGCCACGGCCACGATCGCCTCATTCGGGGCCGCCATCCTCGTCCACATCGATCGCACTGCGGATGCCGCGGGCTGGCGCTCGGTCGGCGCCGCGTATCGGGTCGACAACACCGTCGGGGCCCTTCGATCCGGCTTCGATCCCAGCGCGCTCCCCGGGGTGACCGCGGCCGCATTCGCGTACCGAGCGGCCATCACCGTGGGCGCGCACAACGTCCGGGCTGATTTCGTCGCGGTCGCGGCCGACGACTTCGATCGCGTCGTTACAGGTACCCCGGCGGATCCGCGCCTGCCGGTCGACCTGTTCGCGACGAATCCCGCCGTGATCCCGCTCGTCGCATCGGCGCCGCTTGCCGATCGGTCCGATGGCCTCAAGATCGGCGATTCGTTCAGGGTCACGCTCGAGGGGTACACGTTCGGGGCGCAGGTCGTCGCGGTCCGGGACGCGCTGCCGGCCCTGTCCACGTCTAGCCTGTATGTGCTGGCGTCACGCGACCAGCTCAAGGCGATGTTCCAGAACATCCCGCTCCTGCCGTCGATCGCCTTCCTGCGGGCGCCGGATTCGGCGGGCGACGCCATTCGAACGGCGGTCCGCGAGCAGATCCCGGTCGGCGCGACGGTCACGGCTCGCGCGGACGTGACGCGCGACCTTCGCGAATCGCCGGCCAGCCATGCGGTGACCGCCGGAATCTCCGCGGCATCGCTCCTCGCGATGGTCTACGCCGCGCTCGCGGTGGCGGCGGCACTTGCCCTGTCCGGGGCGGCCCGGGCCGGCGAGGTTGCGCACCTGCGGACGCTCGGCCTGACGGATCGCCAGGCCACCGGCCTGATCGTCGTCGAGCACGGACCGACGGTCATCGTCGCGTTCGTTGGTGGCGTCGGGCTCGGGATCGGCCTGCTCGCCCTGCTGCGCGATGGGCTCGGAATCGAGGCGCTGGTCGGGTCCGCGCCCAACGTCCCGGTCGGCCTCGAGCCGATCCAACTGCTGCTGGTCCTCGGGGGTATCGTCGGGGTGGTCGTCGTCGGCCTTGGCCTCGGCTCCCGGATGCAACGCGGAGCGGCGCCGATCGCCGCGCTACGACGAGGTTTCGAATGAGCGACTTCCGACCGGCCAGTTCCGGCGCCGACCCAACCCCCTTGATCGAGGAGTTGCCCGGGGCTGCCCGCGCCACGACCAGGAACATCGCAACCTCGGTCCGGGAAGAGGCGCCCCCGCGACCGTCCGCAGCGCCCCACGCGCGGCCGCGGTTCGGTGACGGTGCGCTCATCGCCTGCGACAACCTCGTCAGGATCTACAAGGTCGCCGATCTCGAGGTCGTCGCGCTCCAGGGCCTCGATCTCCTCGTCGAGCCTCGCGAGATCGTGGCCATTGTCGGCGCATCGGGGTCCGGCAAGTCGACGCTCCTCAACATCCTCGGGGGCCTCGATTCCCCGTCCGCCGGCCGGGCCGTCGTGGACGGCC
>SCTE01000336.1 GCA_004298915.1 Chloroflexota bacterium
CGCTCCGCCGAGCCCATCCGCCACCGATCGTGCGAATGCCAGCGTCTCGAGCGAGACCCGGTCCGCGGCGCCGGCGTTTTCGCCGGCGCCGAGTTCGACCAGGACGAGGACCGGGCCGCTCATCGCGCGACCAGGCCGATCTTCTGGAGCAGGTCCACGACCGCTGGCGCGGCCTCGGCGCCACGGCCGAGGATCTCGACCTGGGATTCCGCCTCCTGCGGCAGCCGGAGCATGGACTTCATCGGCCCGATCGGAGCCCCCGATGCGGCTGCGGGCCCGGTGCCCGCGGCCCCGACCGAGATCCGCTCGACGTCCTTCTTCTTGGCTCGAAGGCGTCCAGGAACGGATGGGTATCGCGGCAGGTTGAGCCCCTCCTTGACGCCGACGATCGCGGGCGTCGGCAGCTCGTAGGTCTCCCAGCCGCCGCCGGCCGCCTCGCGGCGCGCGGTCACGGATCCGGCACCGAGGGTGAGCCCCTTCAGCCCGTTGACCACGGGTCGGCCGAGCGCAACAGCCACGCGGATCCCCACCTGGAACCCGCCGCTGTCCGCCGATTCGTTGCCGAAGATCACGAGATCAAAGGGACCACCGGCGGCCTCCTGCGCCCGGATCGTGTCGGCGATGGCCGCGGCGGTCGAGACCGGATCCCACTCGGAGCCGTCGGTCTCGAGCAGCACGGCACGATCGATCCCGAGCGCCATCGCATCGCGAAGCTGTTCCTCGGCAGCCGCCGAACCGAGCGTCAGAACGACCGATTCGCCGCCCTGCGCCTCGATGATCCGGACCGCCTCCTCGACGCCGCACTCCTCGTGCGGGCTGATGGTGAAGCCGAGGAACCGGGTATCGATCTCCTGGCCATCGGCGGTCAGGACGATCCGGCCCCCGGTCTGGGGCACGCGCTTGACGCAGACGAGAACCCTCATCGCGAGCGCCTCGGGCACGGGGCCCCGGAACCGCGCCTCATGCCCGGATCCGGGCGTTGTCCGGATCGAACAGCGGCGTCGCGCCGGCGATCGCCACCGTCACGGGGTAGTGCTCGCCGAAGTACTCGACGACGAGCTTCGTTCCCTCGACCGCGTGCTCGGGTGGCAGGTAGGTCATCAGGAGATGCTTCCCGACCGACGGCCCTGAGCCGGCGCTCGTCACGTACGAGCGGCGGCCCTTCGAATCCACGATGGACCGGCCGTCCGGCGTCAGGATCGGCTCGCGGCCGAGCATGTAGCGCTTGACGCCGCTTGACGACGTCGGGTCATCGACCGTGAGCGTGCACAGGATCGCCGCCGGCGCCGCAGCGCGCTGCGCCTCGTACGCGGCCCGGCCCACAAAGTCCGCGTCCTTGAGCGACGGCCGGGCCATGCCCGCCTCGACGAGGTTGAAATCGAGCTCAAGTTCCGCGCCGTGGGCGCGGTAGCCCTTCTCGAGCCGCGACGTGACCGCGTACGTCCCGATCCCCACCGGGACCATGCCGTGGGGTTGGCCGGCTCGCCAAAGCGCGTCCCAGACGCGGAGGCCCTGCTCCATCGGGACGTAGAGCTCCCAGCCGAGCTCGCCGACGTAGCTGATCCGCGACGCCAGGACCCGGACGCCGTCGATGTCCACGGTCTTGCTGGTCAGGAACGGGAAGCCGGCGTGGCTGATATCGGCACTGCCGTCCGCCGCCGCCCCCAGGATGTCGCGGGCTCGGGGGCCCCACAGCCCGAACGTCGTCATCGCACTCGTCAGATCGAAGAGCTGCGCCGTCCCGTCGGCGGGCAGGCCGTCGACGAAGATCTTCCTGTCGCG
>SCTE01000337.1 GCA_004298915.1 Chloroflexota bacterium
GGAACGGAATCCGGCAGCACGCTCCGCATCTCGCTCGTCGGCAGGCGGAGCTCCGGGATGAAGACCACGGCCCGGATGCCGCGCTGGACATCGAACCGGATCGCCTCCACGGCGTCACCCACCGCGACCGAGGCCACGAATCCGCCGAGGAGCGCTGGGGCCGCATTGTCGGGATGGCCCTCGATCCTGGTCGCGAGCCGGAGGAGATCCATCATGGACAGGGCGTCGCCGAGCAACGTGTTCGCGGCGAGCAGCCCACCGACGGTGGCCGCCGCGCTGGAGCCGAGGCCGCGGGCCAGCGGGATCTTGTTGGTCATCTCGATCCGCCACGAGGCGCCCTTCGGGACCTCGCCGTGGACCTCGGTGATGGCCGCTTCCACGCCCCGGATGAACCGGTTCTCGGCGTCGGCATGGAGCTCGCCCTCACCCTGGCCGATCACGGTCAACTCGTGCTCGGGCTTGTTCCACCCGGCCACCTCGAGGACGATCTTGTTGGTGATGTCGAGGGCCATGCCCAGGCAGTCGTAGCCCGCGCCGAGATTTGCGGTCGAGGCTGGCACCTCGACGGCCACGCGGCGTCCATCCATCTCGGCCAGCCAGCTCGTCGTCATCGAACAGCGACCCCGGCCCCAGCTACCAACCCAGCGCCCTCCGTACCGCGTCCGCGTCGGCGGATGCCTCGATGAAGCCCGCCCCTGCCGTGCGTTCGGCGGTGTCCGGGTCCTTCAGTCCATTGCCCGTCAGGACCGCGACCACCAGCGCGTCCGACTCGATCTTGCCCGATTCGGCGAGGCTGCGAACGCCCGCGATGCTCGCCGCCGACGACGGCTCGCAGAAGATGCCCTCGAGCCTGGCGAGGTCGGCGTACGCGGCCAGGATCTCCTCGTCGGTCACCGCGTCGATCCGCCCGCCCGACGCATCGCGCGCGGTCGTCGCCATCGACCACGAGGCCGGGTTCCCGATCCGGATGGCGCTCGCGATCGTCTCCGGATGCTCGACCGGTCGCCCGAGGACGATCGGCGCCGCGCCGGCCGCCTGGAACCCGAGCATGCGCGGCCGTCGCTCGACGATGCCGACCTCGGCGTACTCGGTGAACCCGGCCCAGTACGCGCTGATGTTCCCGGCATTGCCGACCGGGATGGCCAGGTAGTCCGGCGCACGGCCGAGGTCGTCGCAGATCTCGAAGGCGGCGGTCTTCTGGCCGGCGATCCGATGCGGATTGACCGAGTTGACGAGGGTGATCGGATGGTCCGGATCCTCGGCCATCTCCCGGACCACGGCCAGGGCCTGGTCGAAGTTGCCGTCCACGGCAACGACCCGGGCGCCGGCAATCAGCGCCTGGAGCAGCTTGCCGATCGCGATGGCCCCCTTCGGCAGCACGACGACGACCTCGAGGCCGGCCGCCGCGCCATAGGCCGCCGCCGACGCCGACGTGTTCCCGGTCGAGGCACAGATCACCGAGCG
Organism: Chloroflexota bacterium; assembly: GCA_004298915.1. Lineage (GTDB taxonomy): Bacteria > Chloroflexota > Limnocylindria > Limnocylindrales > CSP1-4 > UBA5189. Next base: position 1,465 of record SCTE01000337.1, read on the forward strand.
GGCCCCCGCCTCGACGGCCTTCGCGACCGCCACGACCATGCCCCGGTCCTTGAACGACCCGGTCGGGTTCATGCCCTCGACCTTGACGTGGAGGTTCGGCACGCCCAGGTGGGCGCCCAGTCGCGGGACTCGGACGAGCGGCGTGCCGCCCTCGCCGAGGGACAGGCGCGGCGTCGCTGCCGTCACCGGCAAACGATCGCCGTACCGGGCGATCAGTCCGGCTCGCGCCATCCCGTCCGTCATCGGATCACCGGGTAGCGAGCGCCCGATGGCCCGACGAACACGTCCTCGTGCTGGGGTGCCACGGCCGCGTCCGGTCCGGACGCGGGCCCGAGCCCCGCCCAGGTGCTGCCGCCCTGCCGGGCGATCGCGATGAGGTCCGCGAGGACCGCCGACGAGGTCTCGGCGCCGCCGGCGCCGGGCCCGCTGAAGGCGACGCTTCCGATCGGCGAGCCCTCGACCTCGATCCGATTCAGGACGCCGTCGGTCCGGCCGAGCGCCGATTCGAGCGATACCGCCGAGGGCATCACGGCGGCTGCGATCCCGCGGTTCGTTCGGCTGGCGGTCGCGACGAGCTTGATGGCGAAACCCTGCTCGCCCGCGGCCTCGATGTCGGGCAGCGTCACGCCGGTGATCCCGGGGAGACCTGGTCCACCTCCTGCGGCGGACGGTGCCAGGCGAATCGACGCGGGCTCGATCCACTGACCGAACGCGAGGCGCACGAGGATGACCAGCTTGTTGGCCGCATCGTGGCCCTCGACATCGCCGGCCGGGTCCGCCTCCGCGTAGCCCGCCACCTGGGCATCGGCGAGCACGTCGGCATATGGCCGCGCATCTCGCCGCATCGCGGTCAGGATGACGTTGGTCGTCCCGTTGACGATGCCGCGCACCGCCTCGAGTCGATTCGCGGCGAGATCGCCGGCGATCGGGCCGAGGACCGGGATGCCGCCGCCGACGGCCGCCTCGAACCGGAGCGGCGTCCCGACCCGGCGCGCGATCGCCTCGAGCTCGGCCCCGTGATGGGCGATGACGTGCTTGTTCGCGGTGACCACCGGCTTGCCCGCGCCGAGGGCCGCTGCGATGAACGTGTACGCCGGCTCGTCGCCGCCCATGAGCTCGACGATGACGTCCGTGTCGGGATCGGCGACCAGGTGCGCCGGGGCATCGGTCAGCAGCGCTTCGGGGATGCCCGCGGCGGCCGCGCGGGCCACGTCTCGGACGGCGACCCCGACGAGCACGATCGCCGACCCGTCGGCCGCTCGGAGGTCATCGCCTCGCTCGAGCAGGGCCCGGACGACCTCCCGGCCCACGGAACCCGCGCCGAGGACGGCGACGCGCATCGGCGTGGTCACGCGCGTCCTCGACTTGCGCGACTGGGATCAATGCGGCGGGCCATGAACGTGATGGTACGGGGTCACGCGGCGGCCGCGCCCGATCCGTCCGGCTGCAGCCCGTCCATCGTGAGTGCCTCCGCTACACTCGGCCAACGATGCCCACCAGGACCGACGCCGCCCCAGACATCGCGCGCACGTTCAGCGGGATCCAGCCGTCCGGGGCGCCGCACATCGGCAACGACCTCGGTGCGATCCGTAACTACGTCCGCCTCCAGGACGAGTTTGACGCGATCTACTGCATCGTCGACTACCACGCCCTGACCAGCACCCACGATCCGGACCGGCTGCGCCGGCAGACCCGGGAGATGGCGGCCGCCCTGCTGGCCCTCGGCCTGGATCCGGAGCGCTGCACCTTGTTCGTCCAGAGCCACCGGCCCGAGCACACGGAGCTCGCGTGGCTACTGATGACCGTGACGCCGGTGAGCTGGCTCGAGCGGACACCGACATTCAAGGAAAAGAAGCTCAACCAGCCGGATGACATCAACCACGGCCTGCTGACCTACCCGGTCCTGCAGGCCGCGGACATCGTCATCTACAAGGCAACGACCGTGCCGGTCGGCAAGGACCAGGCGGCCCATCTCGAGCTGTCACGCGAGATCGTCCGGGCCTTCAACCACCGCTACGGCCCCACGTTCCCCGAGCCGCAGGCCGTGTTCACCGATGCGCCCGTGGTCCTCGGAACGGACGGGGTCCGCAAGATGTCCAAGTCGCTCAACAACACCATCGAGATCTTCGCCTCGGAGGACGACATCCGGCGCCAGGTCATGTCGATGGTCACCGACACGCAGCGGATCAGGCGAACCGACCCCGGTCGCCCCGAGGTCTGCAATGTCTGCCAGCTCCAGCGGTTCTTCGGCGAGGACTACCTCCAGCTCTGGGAGGGCGAGCGCCAGGCGATCACCGGGTGCGTCGACATGAAGCGGCTCCTGGCCGGGCGGATCATCGAGCACTATGCCGGGGCGCGGGAACGCTACGCCGAGCTGATGGC
>SCTE01000003.1 GCA_004298915.1 Chloroflexota bacterium
TCTTCGTTCGGTGGCCCTCGCCGTCATACGTGAAGTCGAGGCGATCGAAGCCCGTGCCGCTGCACGACGCTGCCCGACACGCCGACGTGAGGCGACCGGCGCTGTCGTACGTGTAGGCCCAGGTGATCCCGGCATCGGTCCAGGCGGACGTCCGGCCGGTCGTGTCGTAGGTGATGGTGCAGGCGGGGTTGGTGCAGCTCGTGAGCTGGCCATCGGCGGTATGGGTGAAGGTCCGGGTGGAGCCGGCGACGAGCGCGCTGGTCCGGTTGCCGGCGTCGTCGTATGCGTAGGCCTCGTCCTTCGCGCTGCTCGAGCAGGCCGTGCCGGTGTTGCGGTAGGTGAGCTGGTCCCGGGCGTCGTAGCAGTAGAAGCGATCCGTGCTGCCCGCACCGTTGGCCTCGTTGACCCGGGTCCGGTTGTCGTTGTTGTCATAGGCATAGGTGTCCGAGCCGGCCGCGGTCGTACTGGTGCAGGTATGGGCGTTGACGTCGGCGACGAGGCAGACCTGGTGGGTGATCGAGATGAGGCGGTGGCGGACGTCGTAGGCGTAGAGGCTCTGGAACTCGCGTCCCGAGCCCGTCGGCAGGTAGACCGCCTTGGGCGCGTAGTTGTGGTCGGGGTCGTACGTCGTCACCTGGTTGGTCAGGCCATCGACCTGCTGGATCCGGCTGTTCCGGGCGTCATAGGCCGTGGACGTGCTCTGGCTCGGTGGGTTGGTCCAGCCGGGCGTGCCGACGACCTGGCACGTCCCGACCGGTAGGCCAGGCTTCCAGTAGCAGCGATCGGCGGCGTTGCCGGCCGGGTCGTACGTCGTCTTGGTGGTCGAGCCGTCGGGCCGGACCTGGGCGATCACCTGGTCGAGGGCCGTCACGGTATACGTAGTGGTGGAGCTGACACCGCCGGTCCGGACGGCGGAGGTGAGCCGATCGCCCGCCGAATCAAGCGTGTCATTACCGAGCTCGTAGGCGTGCGGCCTGATCCAGTCAGGGCCGCAGCGTCGATCCGAGCGGGATGCCGTCCACGAGATAGGTTCCGGTCGGGCCCGAGACGACTAGGTCGAACGTGCGGGCGCCGTCGTAGGCGATGGACGACGCAGAGGCGACGACCGAACCGTCGACCGGGTCGCCCACCCGAAGCTCGCCGATCCGTCGTCCATCTGCAAGTGGGTGGCCGGGCGAGGCCGTCACGGTTCGCCCATCGGCCAGGGTGAGATGGACGACGCGATGGTTGACCGGCGCCTCGGTCGAGCCGAGGGCGATGACCGTCCCCTCGATCCTTCGCCCTGACGCGTCAAGCGTCCAGACCGGGTCCCCGATCCGGAGGTCCTCCACGGGAACGCCTCCGCTGGGCGTCTCGATCAGCGTCCCTCGGGCGAGGCAGATCGGGCAGATCGGCTCCGTGGCCGGTGCCTGCTGCTCGACCGTGATCGAGCCGTCGGCCCTGATGGTGCCGCCCGTCCGAGTTCCTTCAGCGCCGCCCGCTTTCGGTTGGGCGAGGTAGTCGAAGCGGTACGTGTCATTGCCGATCGGGTCGAGGGCGATCGCCTGGACGACCTTCCACGATCGATACAGGGTCAGGCGTTGCTCGTCGGTGAACGGTCCGGTCGGGTCGAGGCCGGCGACATCGGCGATTGCTTTGAACGCGGCCGCGTCAGCCGTCACCTCGGCCCACCGCTCCTTCGCGCTCTGGAGCTCGTCCTGGCGCTGGATCGGATAGAAGTCCGGGTCGCAATACCAGAGGGGACCGTACGTCGAGATCAGTGCGAGCTTCAGTTCCGTGACCGAGCGCGCCGGACCCGGGCTCGGCGACGGCGAGGGCGACGGACTCGGCGTGCTGCTTGACCCGCACGCCGCGGCGATGACGACTACGAGTGCGGCGAGGAACAGGATCCGTCGCTTCATGGTCGGCAGACGCCCGGACGACGCGTCGGGTTCCGGGTTGCCCGATGACCACGTCGTGGCGCAATCAATCCCCTGGCGGCAGTCGAGCCCGTGGCGCAGCCGCCGTGGCGCAGCCGCCGTGGCGCAGCCGCCGTGGCGCAGCCGCCGTGGCGCAGCCGCCGTGGCGCAGCCGCCCTGGCGCAGCCGCCCGTGGCGCAGCCGCCCGTGGCGCCGGCCACGGCAGCGCAGTCAGGGCCCGTGGCGCTGTCAAGACCCGTGCAGCTGTCAAGACCCGTGCCGCAGTCAGGGCCCGTGGCGCCGTCAAAGCCCGCGGCGTCATTCCAAGAAGGATTAGATGAGGCCAAGCGACGAGCGCGCACCCGGTCGGAGCGCCTTCCGAGCGGGGCGGTCGGAAGGGAGAGGCTCGCCGAGGCCCGGTTTATGCCAAGAAGGCATACAAGGCGACTGGGAAGCGCCCAGCCAGGATCCTCGATTGCGGAGTGCCGTCCAATAGTCCTTCTTGGAATGCGCGCGTCCGGAGGTCCGACAGATTCGACCGGCGTTCGGAGCGCCCGCCGGT
>SCTE01000338.1 GCA_004298915.1 Chloroflexota bacterium
GTGGGCCAGGCGCCGGTCGTGATCGTCGCCGTCGGCGTCGGAGCGGGCGTGATCCGGGGGGTTGCCGTGGGCGTCGGCGTCGGCGGTGCCGTCGGCTCGATCGTGACCGTCGGGGTGACGGTAGGGATGAGGGTCCGCGCGGCGGTTGGGGCAGTGGTGATGATCGGCGTCGCGTCAGCGGTTGCCCCGGCCGAGGTCGGCGAGGCGGTCGGCCCGGTCGCCGTGTCAGACGACGGGGTGGGCGTGCTGCCCGGCAGGAGGCTCGGTGCCCGATCCAGGCGGACCGGATAGACGATCGCCCCGAGGATGACGATCATCATGCCCAGGCGACGGATGGTCCTCATGCCGCGGCGAGGTCCGCGAGGACGGTGCGGCCGAGCAGCTCGAGCTTGTCGGTCTGCCACACGTCACGAACGCTGAACACGACACTCTGGGCACCCGCGTCGCCGAGTTCGGCGAACCGATCGGTCACCTGGGCCGGCGTCTCGGCGCGGTCGCCGCCGGCCGGGTCCACATGGACGCTCTGGAGCGTCGAGCGCTCGATCTCATCGAACGGCCGGCCGAGTTCCTCGCAGTGGCGGCGAAGCACGCCGAACTTGTGGTGCAGCCGCTCCGGGCCGCCGAAGACGTTGCAGGCATCGCCATACTGCGCGACCAGCCGGAGGGTCTTCCGTTCGCCGCCGCCGCCGATCATGATCGGGATCCGCGGCCGGGTCAGCGCCTGCGGCGAGTTGAGCAACCGTCCCGCGCGAACGTGATGGCCGCGGAATGCCTCCTCGGTCCCGCGCTCGCCCGACCACAGGGCGACCGCCATCCTGAGGGTGTCCTCGAGCAGCTCGAACCGTGTGCCGAGCGATGGGAAGGCGAACCCGAGGGCTTCCGATTCCTCCTGGTTCCAGGCAGCCCCGATCCCGAACCAGGCCCGACCGCCGCTCAACACGTCAAGGGTCGTGGTCGCCTTGACCCACAGTCCGGGCTGGCGGTAGTGGACACCCCCGACCATCAGGCCGAGACGGGCACGGTCCGAATGGGCGGCCATGTAGCCGAGCGCGGTCATCCCGTCGAGCATCGGCTCCTCGGGCCGGCCGACGCCGCGGATCTGGAAGAAGTGGTCCATGACCCAGATCGAATCGAATCCGGCGTCGTCGGCGGCACGCACCACGCGAGCCAGCGTGGGGCCCAGTTGCGTCGGGCCCCCCGGCCAGGTGAACGAACTGATCTGGAGCCCGAATTTCACGACCGAATCTCCTGCCAGTCCGGACAGGGTAGCGCGGCGAGACGATCTCGCGCCGGGCCGATGTCGTTCATCGGAACAGGTCGAACGACGCGGGCATCAGCGCATCCCGGATCGTCCCGTCGCCCCGGGTGAACGCGGCACCACGAACGAGGGCCGCCGGCCGGCCCGCCGTCTTGCCGAACGCCAGCTCGGCGGCCGAGGCGAGTTCGTCAGCCACCGCGCGGATCGTCGAGCGCATGACCCGCCCATCACGATCGGGCGATCCGCGCAGGTCCTCGAT
>SCTE01000339.1 GCA_004298915.1 Chloroflexota bacterium
CGAGATCTTCTTCCCGTACGGCGCCTGCACGACCTCGTCGAAGGTCGGCCAGCTGGCCGCCAACCATTTCGCCTCGATCATCCCCGACGATGGCTGGGGCGACCGCCTGCGCGAGGTCGGCCGACGCGTGCTCTGGGACGGCGCCCAGCGGATCGTGATCACCGAGAGCGCGTGAAGTGTACGCAGACCACATCGCCACCCTGATCGAGGGCCTCGTCAGAGTCTTCCTGATGATCCTCAACAGCGCCAGACCGTCGCGCCGCCGGCGACGGTAGCCGCCGCAACGTGACGGACCTCCTGGTTCGCGGCGGGACCGTCGTCACGGCGACGGGATCGCGGCGGGCAGATATCGCGATCGACGGCGGGCGGATCACGACGATCTCGGCCGACCTCGGCGCGTTGGCCGCCGCAGCCACCGAGGTCGTGGATGCCAACGGGCTGCTCGTCATGCCCGGGGTCGTGGATGTGCACACGCACACGCGCGTCGGCACCGATGCGGAGCCCGATCGATTCTTCCAGGATTCCGTGGCCGCGGCATTCGGCGGCACGACCTCGTTCCTCGCCTTCAACAACCCCGGGACCGGTTCCTCCCCCGCCGCCGAGCGATCCCTGCTCGCCGGGCTCCGGGAGTGGCGCGCGGCGACGAACGCCGACGCGGCCGTTGACTACGCCGTGAGCCTTGCGATCTCCGGGCGGATGGACGATCCGATCGCCGAGCTGCCGGCCATGGTGGACGCTGGCGTCTCCACGGCCAAGGCCTTCATGGTCTTCGACTTCCGCCTGGACGATGTCCGCTTGTTCGAGGCGATGGGCGTGCTCGCCGGCAGGGGCGGCATGCTCCAGGTGCATTGCGAGGACCCGGTGATCATCGACGCCTCCGTGGCCGCGATGCTGGCCCGCGGCGATACCGCGCCGCGCTTCCACGCCCCCTCGCGACCGGCCTACGCGGAGGACGTCGCGACCGCCCGCGCGATGGCGTTTGCCCGCGCCACGGGAGCACCGGTCCACGTCGTCCATCTCTCGTCTGCGGACGCGCTCCGCCATGTCCGCGAGGCGAAGGCGCTGGGCCTGCCGGTGTCGGCCGAGACGTGCCCGCACTACCTCGCCCTGACCGACACCCGCTACGATGCGACCGACGACCTCGAGGTCGCCAAGGTCGTGATCTCGCCCCCGCTCCGCTCATCCGCAGATCAGGACGCCCTTTGGGCCGGTCTGGCGGCCGGCGATCTCGATCTCATCGCGACGGACCATGTCCCCGATCGCGCGTCGGTCGAGAAGGGCGACGCGCTCCGGGGCGTGCCGTTCAACCGGGTCAGCAACGGGGCCCCCGGGATCGAGACGCTGCTCGCGGTCGCGTACGGCAAGGGCGTCACCACGGGGCGGTTGTCTGTCGAGCGACTGGTCGACCTGCTGTCGACGACACCGGCCCGCCGGTTCGGGCTAGCACGGAAGGGCGCGATCGAGGTCGGCCGGGACGGCGACATCGTGTTGTTCGATCCCGCGGCGCGGCGGACCATCCGCGCCGAATCCTTGCACCACACCAGCGACTACACCCCGTACGAAGGCCTCGACGTTGCCGGTGCGGTGCGCTCGGTGTTCGTGCGCGGCCGGGCCGTCGTCCGCGACGGAGCGTTCGTCGGCCAGCGCGGATACGGCCAGTTCATCGAGCGCGAGGGCGCCGGGGGCTGATTCTGGCAAGCCCCCGCCTCGCTCCCGAGGTCGCTACGGGAGTGTCGCGAAGCCGGCGGCTCGGAAGTCGGCGTCGATGGCGATCGCGCGCTCGATCCCTTCTCGGTGCATGAAGGCGAAGCTCGTCCGATCCACGAGCGAGACCGACGACTCGAGCGTGTCGCGGAAGGCCGAAAGTGCGGCGAGATGCAGCTCGGCATCGACGGGTGCCACGTCGAGGGCGGGGATGACGCGGTCGATGAGGTCGGCCGTGACCCCCGGTCCATAGCGTCGGCGCGCCACCGCCAGGGTCTCAACGATCACATAGGCATGCGTGACCAGCGCCTCGGATCGACCCAGCGTGAACGCCTCCACGACGCTCGTGTGGGCCGGATCATCCCGGTCTGCGAGAGCGAGGATCCCGCTCGAGTCGACGAACAGGGTCACCAGCGATCGCCCGCAAGCACCTCGTCGTGGTCCCGCGCGACGGAGCCCGTTCCCGATGCCGCGGTGCCGGCTGCGGCCAGGAGCGTCTCGACGCGGTCGAGCCGCCGGGCATCCTCGTCAGGCACGACCCGGTCGACGGCGTCGCGGATGACCGCAGCGAGTGACACGTGACGGCTGAGCGCCTCTCGGCGCAGACGCCGCATCTGGTCCTCGGTCAACGAAACCTGCGTTCGAATCATGGCCACATGATAACAGTTTGCTTCGAAGTGATGTAGGGTTTCACCCGATTTCCTGGACACCCTCGGATGCGGTCCACGGATCGATCGGGCCGTCGCCGGAACCCGGCCGGACGTGCAGCGCCCGTCGCGCCACGGGCCCGATCGTCAGGCCCTGGGCGATGAGCGTGAACAGGGTGATCCCGAAGACGACGCTCTGGACCTGGTCTCGCTGCGGGAAGTCCTCGGGGAGTGACAGGGCGAGCGCCACGGCCACGGCGCCACGCAGCCCGGACCAGAACAGGATGTGCAGCCAGCCCGGCTCGAGGCCGCTCCGGCGTGGCCCGACGAGGCGCGCCGCGCCGCCGAGCAGCCCGTAGATGACCATGGCGCGCCCGACCAGCACGGCGCCGATCCCCCAGGCGATCGGCACGATGGCATCCACGAGCCCGCCGACGGTGATCGCGAGCCCGACGAGCAGGAAGATCAGGGCGGTCAGGATGAAGGCCAGGAACTCCCAGACCGTGTCGAGTGCCTCCTGCGTTCGCGCGCTCATCCCGATCCGCCGCCCATACGTGCCAAGCGTGATCCCCGCGACGACCGTCGCGATGACCCCGGATTCGTGGAGCAGGTCGGCGAGGACATAGGTCCCGTACGCCACGAGGAGGGTGATCGTCGTCTCGATGAGGTGGTCGTTCACCCGTGCGACGACCCGCGACGCGATGAAGCCCGTGATCGCGCCGAGCGCGAGGCTAAACAGGACGGTGGCCGTGAATCCGCCCACCGCCTCGGGGATCGAGACCTGGCCCTCGACCGCCCGAAGGGCGATGGTGAACACGACGATCGCGGTCCCGTCGTTGAACAGGCTCTCGCCCTCGACGAGTGTCGTCAGAGCGCGTGGCGTGCCGAGCCTGCGGAACGTCGCGATCACTGCGACGGGATCGGTGGCCGAGACCATCGCCCCGATCACGAACGCGATCTCGAGCTGCATCCCGGTGGCGAGATGGATGACCAGCGCGACCACGCCGGCCGAAATGAGGACCCCTGGGATCGCGAGGAGCGCGATGCCGCCGCCCGTCCGGCGCAGGTGGTCGAAGTCGGTCTGGTACGCCGCCTCGAAGACGAGGGCCGGCAGCAGGACGACGAGGACGAGCTCCGGCGTGATCTCGAACGCGAGCACCGGCACGAACGCCGCGACGCCGAGCCCGAACAGGACGAGCGCGACGGTATACGGGAACCCGAACCTCCGCGAGATCAGGGCGAGGATCGAGGCGGCCCCGAGGAGGACCGTGAAGAACTCGACGCTCCGGAACGTGTCCTCACCCGGCACGACGCACCTCCAGGCGAGCGCTCATCCGGAGCGCGATCATCCGAGGAGCCCGTACGCGCCCGTTGTCAGGAACGGGGCGAACTCCTCGGCCAGGACGAGCGAATCCAGCAGCGCAACCGCGTCATCGAGCCGATCGCCAGGCCGCCGGGCCAGGGCGTCCAGCTCCTGCCCTCGGAGCGCGCGGTACCGTGCGGCGTCGAAGCGCGTGCCGTCGTCCAGGCGCGTTCCGGTGAC
>SCTE01000340.1 GCA_004298915.1 Chloroflexota bacterium
GGACCACCACCATGCCGATCAGCAGCCGGAGAAGCCTCCGTTCCTCGGCCAGTCCCTGCTCCGGCTGCGGGTCCCGACCACCCGCGATGTACGGCGCGGCGAGGCCGCGCTTCCGTGCATGCTGGTTCCGCTCAGAGTCGTAGGCAGCGGGATCCGGGGGCAATGACGTTCCGGTCATCAGTTCAGGATTGCCCGAGGGCCTGACGGAGGCGTCGCCCGGTCGTCACGGCCCCCTCGGACGCGGACGACACTAGGGCAGCGTACTTCGCCATGACGCCGGTGGCGTAGCGCGGTGGCGGCGCGGTCCAGGCAGCGCGCCGCCGAGCCAGCTCCGCGTCGTCGACGAGGAGGTCCATCCGCTTTGTGGGGACGTCGATCTCGATCTCGTCGCCCTCGCGAACCAGGGCGATCGGGCCGCCGAGGGCCGCCTCCGGCGCGACGTGGCCGATCATCAGCCCATGGGTGCCGCCCGAGAAGCGCCCGTCGGTCAGCAGGGCGACCGATTCGCCGAGACCCTCGCCGACCAGCGCTGCGGTAACGCTCAGCATCTCCTGCATCCCGGGGCCACCGACCGGTCCTTCGTAGCGGATCACGACGACGTCGCCGGCCACGATCTGGCGTGCCGACACGGCCTTGAAGCAGTCAGTCTCCGAATCGAAGACGCGCGCCGGGCCACGATGATGGAGCCGTTCGTGTCCGGCGAGCTTGACGACGCAGCCGTCGGGCGCCAGGGAGCCGCGCAGGATCGTGAGGCCGCCGACGGCCTTGATCGGGCGCTCGATCGGGACCACGACCTTCTGTCCGTCCGTCGCGACGGCGGCCGCGGCGATCTTCTCGATGGTTCGCCCGTCGACGTTCTTCTCCTCGCCATGAAGCAGCTCGCGCTTGAGAAGCTCGCGCATGACCAGCCCGATGCCGCCCGCGTCGTACATGTCCGCCGCGGTGAACCGGCCGCCGGGCCGCATGTCGGCGACGATCGGGGTGCGGTCGGCGATCTCGCCGAACTCGTCGATCTCAAGCGAGATGCCGAACTCGTGGGCGATCGCGAGCAGGTGCAGGACGCCGTTCGTCGACCCTCCGGTCGCCGCGACCGACGCAATCGCGTTCTCGACGGATCGACGGGTCACGATGTGCGAGGGCCGGATGTCATGGCGGACGAGGGTCATCGCGAGTTCGCCGGCACGCTGGGCCGCTTCGTCCTTCTTCGGATCCTCGGCCGGGATCCCGTTGAGGCCGCCGGGGGACAGGCCCAGGAACTCCAGGGCACCGCTCATGGTGTTGGCCGTGAACTGGCCGCCGCATGCGCCGGCCCCGGGACAGGCCGCGCCCTCGATGGCGTACAGCTCCTCCAGGGAGATCTTGCCGGCCCGATACGCACCGATCGCCTCGAATACCGAGACGACCTCGAGGTCACGGCCCTTGTAGTGGCCGGGATAGATCGTCCCGTTGTACAGGACCAGGCCCGGCACATCCAGCCGAGCGAGGGCCATGGCCGCTCCCGGGATTGTCTTGTCGCAGCCGACGAGGCAGACGACGCCATCGAGGAGATGGCCGCGCACGACGAGCTCGATCGAATCGGCGATGACCTCGCGACTGATCAGGCTCGCCTTCATGCCCTCGGTCCCCATGGACACGCCATCGGACACCGCGATGGTGTTGAACTCCATCGGCGTCCCGCCCGCCTCGCGGATGCCCTGCTTGACGAATTCGGCCAGCCGCCGCTGATTGAAGTTGCACGGCATCGTCTCGATCCAGGTCGTCGCAACGCCGACGAGCGGTTTCGCGAGATCGTCGTCCGTGAAGCCGATCGCCTTGAGCATCGCCCGTGCCGCGGCGCGATCGGGGCCGTCGGTGAGGGCGTGGGAATGGCGCTTTCCGGGGT
>SCTE01000341.1 GCA_004298915.1 Chloroflexota bacterium
GGGCCCGTGGCACGCGCCAGCCGGGAGGTGCCTACTCGCCGCCTCTCGGCTCCTTGCCCTTGGGCCAGTAGAGCTCGGTCTTGACCTGGTCCTCGGGGAAGCCGCGACCCAGGAGCGTCTCCTCCGCCGACAGGATCATGTCGGGGTTGCCGCAGATGTAGACGATCGTGTTGGCCGGCGTCAGCCCGAGTTCGTCGCAGACCGGCGCGACGATGCTCTCGACGCGGCCCCACCGACCGTTCCAGCCCTCGTTCTCCGGCGCGGTTCGCCGGGACACCGTGGGGACGTAGGTCACCGGGTACGAGCCACTCGCGGCCCAGCCTTCGACGAGTGATCGATAGCCGAGTTCGTGCTGGTAGGAGACGCCATTGAGGAACACTGCGCGGCGCGGGTGCCCCTCGCGGGCAAGCCGTCGCATCATCGACACGAAGGGTGCATTCCCGGTACCTGACGAGATGAACAGGTGTGTCCGGTCGTCATCCGGAAGGAGCGTGAACTTGCCCTTCGGGCCGATCATCCGCATCCGATGGCCGAGCGGCAACTGCCAGAGCAGGGGCGTGAACTGGCCCCCGTTGACAAGACGGATGTACAGCTCGTACCCCTCCGACTCGGCGACGCCCGGGTCCGACGCAACAGAGTAGGGCCGCTGGACCAAACGCCCGTCGGCGATGACGCCGATGGTCATGTACTGGCCGGATTCGAACGGCACGGCCGGTCCGTCGAACTTGATCGTGAAATAGCCGAGCGACTCGGTCTCGTCGGAGCGAGCGACAAGGGTCGCGTTGTAGCGATCGTCCTCGGGAGCGATCACGCGGAGATCCGGTCCAGTCATCGGGCTCGCGGTTCCTCGGCTTGGTGGCTGTCCTGACGATGGTACCCGGGGGCCCGCATCGACGGACGGGCCGAACGGCCCGATGACGGGCATCGGCGGGCCCGAGCGGCCCCGAAGGTACAATCGCGCGGTACGTCGAACGATCCCCAGCGGCCATGCCGCCGCACGTGTCCACGCCGAAGGAGCCCGCGCAAGATGACGACCGCAGCCCGGACCGACCGCGCCCACAGCGCCGCAAAGCGCTACATCTACGCCTGGGGGGCCGGCACGGCCGAGGGCGACGCGACGATGCGGGACCTGCTGGGCGGCAAGGGTGCGGGACTGGCCGAGATGACGAGCGCCGGGCTGCCGGTACCGCCCGGCTTCACGATCACGACCGAGGCGTGCAACGATTACTTCGCTGCCGGCGAGCGACTCCCGGCCGGGCTCTGGGACGACGTGCTGGCAGCCGTCCGCGAGGTCGAGTCCCGCACCGGCAAGGGCTTCGGCGATCCGGCGAACCCGCTCCTCGTGTCCGTCCGGTCCGGGGCCAAGTTCTCGATGCCCGGGATGATGGACACGGTCCTGAACCTCGGCCTGAGTGAGGCGACGCTCCAGGGCCTCGTGGCCCTGACCGGCAACGAGCGGTTCGGCTGGGACGCCTACCGGCGGTTCATCCAGATGTTCGGACGGATCGTGATGGACGTCCCGGGCGAGCGCTTCGACCACGCCCTCGACGCGAAGAAGGCGGAGCGGGGCGTCAGCCAGGACACGGACCTCACGGCGACCGATCTCCGGGAGGTCGCGACGGCGTACAAGGCGATCGTCCGCGAGGTGACCGGCCGGGACTTCCCCGAGGATGCCGACGAACAGCTCGACCTCGCGATCAAGGCCGTCTTCGCCTCCTGGTTCGGCAAGCGCGCTCGCGACTACCGCGACTACAACAAGATCGCCCACGACCTCGGGACGGCCGTCAACGTCGTGACCATGGTCTTCGGCAACATGGGCGACGATTCCGGGACGGGCGTGGCGTTCACCCGTGACCCCAACACCGGGGCGAAGGCGCTCTACGGCGAGTACCTGACCAACGCCCAGGGCGAGGACGTCGTGGCCGGGATCCGGACACCCCAGCCGATCGCCCAGATGCGCGACGTGATGCCCGCCGTGTACGACGAGTTCCAGCAGATCGCGGACCGGCTCGAACGTCACTACCGGGATGTCCAGGACCTCGAGTTCACGATCGAGCGCGGCCACCTCTACATGCTCCAGACGCGCTCGGCTAAGCGGACCGCGGCGGCCGCCGTCCGGATCGCGGTTGACATGGTCAACGAGGGCATCATCAGCAAGGAGGAGGCCATCGGCCGGATCGAACCGGCCCAGGTTGACCAGCTCCTTCGCGCGACCTTCGATCCGAAGGCCCTCGCCGGCGCCACCAAGATCGTCAACGGCCTCAACGCCTCGCCGGGCGCGGCCGTCGGCCGGGCGGTGTTCGATGCCGACAGCGCGGTGGAGTGGGTCGAGCGTGGCGAGAAGGTCATCCTCGTTCGGATCGAGACGTCGCCCGACGACTTCCACGGCATGGCCGTCGCCCAGGGGATCATCACCGCCCGGGGCGGCGCCACGTCGCATGCCGCGGTCGTGGCTCGCCAGATCGGCAAGCCCTGCGTCGCGGGCTCGAGCGATCTCGCCGTCGACTACGCCAACCGCCAGGCCCACTGCAGCGTGACCGGCACCGAGTTCAAGGAGGGCGATTGGGTCAGCCTGGACGGCACGACCGGCGCCCTGTACGCGGGAGCCCTGCCCACGGTCGACGCCCGCTTCGAGGACCAGCCCGAGCTCCAGGCGGTCCTCGGCTGGGCGGATGAGCTGCGCCGCATGCAGGTCTGGACCAACGCGGACAAGCCCGAGGAGGCGGCCCAGGCCCGGAGCTATGGCGCCCAGGGCATCGGCCTGTGCCGGACGGAGCACATGTTCC
>SCTE01000342.1 GCA_004298915.1 Chloroflexota bacterium
CCCGCCGGTGAACGCGCTGACGAGCGAGCCGACCGCGCCCGACGGCGCCCCGGCATCCTCAAGCACCGTGATCGAGAGGGCGGTGTTCGCGAGCACCGGCGCGTCGTTCACGGCGGTGACGGTCACATCGAATGTAGCGGGGGATGAGGTGTCTACCCCGTCGTTGACCGTGAACGTGAAGGAATCGAGGCCGTTCGTGTTCGGATTGGGCGTGTAGGTCACGGTTGCGGTGCAGGTGCTCGGAGATCCCGTGCAGTTAGGCGGCGACATCGATCCCAGCGAACCTGACGATGGGGGCGTCGCGATCGCAAACGTCAGCGAATCGCCGTCCGGATCCGTTCCCGACAGGGTCAGACTCTTGGCTGTGTCCTCGAGCGTGGCATCGCTTCCGGGATCCGCGGTTGGTGGTGAAAGCGCGAGGGTCGCGAAAGGAACGACCAGCGCCGCGACGACGGCAAGACCGAGCCACGTCGTTCGCCGGCGGACAAGGTGCACGATGCGGTTCGAGCGTGAGTTCAGCATGTGACGTTGATCACCAGGAATGCGCCGTCGGTCCCTCCCGGACCGGAGACCGTCAGAACGACATTGTGCGATCCCGGTTGCGTAAACGAGTGGGACGCAGATTGACCGCTACCGTACCGATTGGGCAGGTCGTCAAAGTCCCACGCGTACGTGCTTCCAGGCGACACGGCCGCGGTGAAGGTCGTGGACACGCCCGCGCAAACCGTGGTCCCGTTCGGCGGACTCGTGATGGTCGCCGTGGGAGGCGTGGGTGCCGGCGTCGGCGTCGGTGCCGGGGTTGGCGCAGCGGTGGGCTTCGGCGTCGGCTTCGGGGTTGGCCTCGGCGTGGGCCTCGGGGTCGGGCGCGGCGTGGCCGGCGGTGGCGTGATCACCGGCTCGGGCGTGGGCGTCGCGTCGATGACGGGGATCAGGCTGGGGTCGATGACCGGCCCGATCGTGGGCGTGGGCGACGGCGATGGGGTCGGCTCGGGGGTGATGACGACGGCCACCTCGGATTCGGTCGGGGCCGCGGATGGCGTTGGGGTCGGCAGTATCGCGACGTCGCCGCTCTTGTTCGTGCCGATGGCGAGCTGGATGATCAGGAAGAGCCCGACGACGCCGAACAGGACCGCGGAGGCATCGCGCCACAGCAGGACCCGCGGACGGGGCTGCACCCGTTTGGCGCGGGATGAGGTGACGGGACCTGCCACCCTGGGACTCGCGGTCGAACTCGCGCCAGAGGCCCGGGACAGGGCAGCCGCAGCTGCGGCGGCGGCTGCGATCTCGGCGATCGCGGCGGGCGAGAGGAGGTCGTCATCCGGCGTGACCGACGCGGGATCGATTTCCTCGGCGGCCGCGCGCTCCGCTTCCGCGGCCTCATCCGCCGAGAGGCGCCGGGGCGCGCCGGCCGCGGGCGCGTTGGCTCCGAGCAGGGCGGCGGCCGCAGCCGCGGCCTCGGCCGCCGATCCGGACTCGGCACCGATGACGTCGGGGTCTGCCTCCGGACCATTGGCGCGGTCAGGACGGATCGACGTCGCCCCGATTCTCCAGGCGATGTCCGCCGCCGAGATCTCATCGAGCGGCTGATCCGGATCCGCAGATCGGACCCGCCAATTCTTCATGTGCTGTCCCCGGTGTCGTACGAATCTGGTTCCAGGGCCTCGCGAGTTCCTCGCGTCAGGAGGAACAGCACCACCCCGAAGCCGACGAGCGCTCCGAGGAAAGCGTAGACCTGTGCGGCGGTCGATGCGACGAGCGACATCACGCCAAGACTCGCGCAGATCGCGTAGATCAGCAACACGGTGCCGCGATGACCGAGCCCGAGGTCGAGCAGTCGATGATGGATGTGGCCGCGATCCGGCGTGAACGGCGATCGCCCGCCGCTCAGGCGACGGACGATGACCCAGAACGTGTCGATGATGGGGACGCCGAGGACGAGGATCGCGACGACGACCTTGGCCGAGCCCAGGATCGACAGGATGGCGAGCGTGTAGCCCATGAACATGACGCCGGTCGTGCCCTGGAAGATCGAGGCGGGCTGGAAGTTGAAGCGCAGGAACCCGAGGAGCGCTCCGGCCAGGACCACGCACATCACCGCCACGTACGGCTGGACGACGTTCGTGGTCAGGCTGAGGATCCCCAGGGTCAGCGCCGCGATCAGGGCGATGCCCGTCGACAGGCCGTCGAGCCCGTCGATGAAGTTCATGCTGTTGAGCATCCCGATGATCCAGACGATCGTGAACGCGACCGCGAACGGGGCCGCGAACACGATCGGCCCGGGACCGAACGGGTTGCTGATCACGACGACCCCGATCCCGAGCGCGACCGCGAACAGCGCCAGCACGATCTGGCCGCCGAACTGCCATCGAGCCCGAAGGTCGAACACGTCGTCGGCCGCGCCGATCAGCGCCGCCAGGATGCCACCGCCGAACAGGGCGATGAGCTGGCCCGTCGAGATCCCGATCGGGAGCGGCAGGATGCCCATCTCACGTCGGAACAGGGTCAGCCCGCCGCCGACGAGCAGGAACGCGAGGACGACGGCAATGCCCCCGCCCCGCGGGACCGGGCTCGTATTGACGCGCCGGTGATTTGGCGCGTCGACGATGCCTCGGCGACTGACGAGCCTCCGCACGATCGGCGTCAGCACGAGGGCGATCGCCGCCGCGACGAGAAACGCCCCGGCCAGCAGGGGGACGAGTCCGTCCGCGCCGGAGATGAACTTCACGCGACCTCGGACGGGAGCCCTGGAACCGGGAAGCGCGCGACGATGCCGGCAACCTCGGCAGCGAGGCCGGCACTCGCCGACGCGTCGTCCCGTCGCTCGATGGCATCGGTGATCAGCCGGGCGATCGTTCCCATCTCGTCGGGACCGAATCCGCGGGTGGTCGTGGCCGGCGTCCCGACGCGGATGCCGGACGAGGTGTTGGGCGGAAGCGGGTCGAACGGGATGGCGTTCTTGTTGACGGTGATGCCGATCTCGTCGAGCAGGTGCTCGGCCTCCTTGCCGGTCACCCCGAGCGGCGTGACGTCGACCAGCATCAGGTGGTTGTCCGTGCCACCCGAGACCACGCGTGCGCCACGGTCGGCGAGCGCGGCGGCGAGCACGGCGGCGTTCTCGACGGTCCGCCGCTGATCCGCCTTGAAGTCCTCGCCCGCGGCCAGGAGCAGCGCCACCGCCTTGCCGGCCACGACGTGCATCAGCGGTCCGCCCTGGACGCCCGGGAAGACGGTCTTGTCCACCTGGGCCGCGAGGGTCGTCTTGACCATCGGGAAGTCGGCCGGGTCGACCGACGCCGGAAGGTCGATCCGGCTGAAGATGAGGCCGCCACGGGGCCCGCGCAGGGTCTTGTGGGTCGTCGTGGTCACGATGTCCGCGTGCGGGAACGGGCTCGGATGGACGCCGGCCGCGACCAGGCCGGCGATGTGGGCCATGTCCACGAACAGGAGCGCCCCGACGCCATGGGCGATCGCCGCCATCCGCTCGAAGTCGAACGTGCGCGGGTAGGCCGAGGCCCCGGCGACGACCATCTTCGGACGCACTTCCCGGGCGGTGGCCTCGAGGGCGTCGTAGTCGATCCGACCGCTCGCCTCGTCGACGCCGTACGGGTGGACCTCGTAGAGACGCCCCGAGAAGTTCACCGGCGAGCCATGGGTCAGGTGCCCGCCATGGGCGAGGTTCATGCCCAGGATCCGGTCACCCGGGCGAAGGACGCTGAAGTAGGCCGCCATGTTGGCCTGCGCGCCCGAGTGGGGCTGGACGTTGACATGCTCCGCGCCGGGGAACAGGGCGAGCGCGCGATCCTGGGCCAGGACTTCGGCGAGGTCGACATACTCGCAGCCGCCGTAGTACCGCTTGCCGGGGAGGCCCTCGGCGTACTTGTTCGTCAGCCACGATCCCTGCGCCTCCATCACGGCGGCAAAGGTGTAGTTCTCGCTGGCGATGAGCTCGATCTTGTCGCGCTGCCGACGGCGCTCCTGGACCATGGCCGACCACAGCTCCGGGTCGACTTCGGCGATCGACGCCCAGCCGAGCATCTGGTTCCTCGCGACCGTCATCCGAAGCGCTCCTTCCAGATCTCATCGCCCGCGGGAAGGCGCGGGCCGGGGCCCCGCAGCCGATCCGATCCCCGATCCGGAGATCGCGAGTCGTGGTCTGCGTATCGTCCCACAATCCGGGGCTCCCACTCGCGCCAGTGGGCGCGGATCAGGACCCCAGGGCCTCGAGGATCCGGTCCGTGCCCAGGACGCCCTCGCGGAGGACGCGGGGCGACGGTCCGGTGCAGTCAACGACCGTCGACGGGACGGCGCCGCGGGTCTGCCCCCCGTCGAGGATGAGATCGACCCGGTCGCCCAGTTGCCCGATGACCATCTCGACGTTGACCGAATCGGGCGCCCCGCTGAGGTTCGCCGACGTGGTCGGCAGGGGACCAAGGACCGAAGCGAGGGCCCGAGGGCAGGCATGGTCGGGCAGGCGCACGCCGACGGTCGGCACGCCATCGGTGAGGATGGCCGGGAGAGCGGCACGCGGCGCCTGTGACAGGACGAGGGTCAGGGGTCCGGGCCAGAACGCCGCGGCGAGGCGGCGCGAATCCGGACCGGCGATTCCGACGGCGTCGGCCTGGCTCGCGCTGCCAAGGAGGAGCGCGATCCCCTTCTCGGGCGGTCGCCGCTTGACCTGGAACAGCCGCTCGATCCCGTCGGACGTCGCGAGGCTGACCGCGATCCCGTACACCGTGTCCGTCGGGATGGCCACGATCCCGCCTCGGGACAGGACGTCGATGGCCTCGGCCCGGCCGACTTCGTCGTCGGGGATGACCCGGGGGCGGCGCATCGGGACCACGGGCGGCGGCACCGGCCGTTCCGGTGAGCTCACGCGATGGCTCCGACCATGGTCGCCTGACGCGTCGCCAGCTCGGCGCGCAGCGCGTCCGCCTGGCCGGCGAGTTCCGCGCTGGCCCTGGACGCCTCGCGCGTGCCGGCGAGCGCAAGCCGCTCGATGATCTCGGCCGCGCCCTCCGCGGCGAGCGACGCGGCCACGTAGCGCGCCGCCGACACGACCGCGGGCGGGGCGGCCGGCATCGCGACCCCGTGGCCGACCGCGGCGATCATCTCGAGATCGTTCAGCTGGTCGCCGATCGCGAGCACGTTCGCCAGGTCCAGCCCGGCCCGTCGCGCCATCCAGCGCACGGCTGCGCCCTTGGACACGCCCGAGGTGACGAATTCGAGGAAGCGCGGGTGGGCGACGGTGACATCGGCGCGGCCCGCAAAGGCCGCACGCGCTACGGCAAGGTGGCGCATCGGGAGCCCGGGCGGCCCGACGGCCACGATCTTCGTGATGGGTCGCTCGATCCAGGCGGCGAGGTCGGGGACGCGCGTCGCGCGCGTGCCGAGAAACGCCGAGTAGTCGTCGACGCGCGGGTCGTCGGCCCGGATGATCAGGCGCTCGAGATGATTGGCGTGCGGATCGAGGCCGCGCTCGCGGCTCCAGGTGACCGCGTCGCGAGCCACGGCCGCGTCGAGTGGGCGATGCCGAAGCATCCGGCCGACGTCATGGGTCGTCGCCGGCATCTCGCGGATCAGGGCGCCCTGGTAGCCGATGACCGGCGTCGTCAAGCCGAGCGTCTCGGCGAAGCGCGTCGCCGACGACGTCATCCGCCCCGTGACCAACGACACGTGGATTCCGCGCCGGACCGCGGCCCGGATGGCAGCGACCGTGCGATCCCGGAGGACGAGGTCCTCGTCGACGAGCGTCCCATCGATGTCGAGGGCGATCATCCGGATCGGGAACACCGGCGTCACGGACCGCGGGATGAATCGAGCCACGGACCGAAGGGCGACCATCAGCGCTCGATCCGGGCGGTGCGGGGCAGGCCCGCGAGGTCTCGCTCCACGGTGCACGACCAGCGGCCCGGCAGGGCTGCCACCAGCCGTCCGATGCCTTCCTCCTGGTCGGCCCCGATCTCGAGGACGGCCAGGCCCCGCTGGGTCAGCACCTCGGGGAGGATGGCCACGAGGCGGCCGATGACGTCGAGCCCGTCCTCGCCCCCATCCAGGGCGTGACGGGGCTCGAACAGGACGGGAGCCGGAAGGTCCGCGATGGCGGAGGTCGCGATGTACGGAAGGTTCGCGAGGACCAGGTCGAACGGGGCCTCGGACAGCGGCAGCAGATCGGCCTCGGCGAAGCGCAGGTGATCCGCGACTGCGTGTCCGACGGCATTCTCCCTGGCGAGATCGAGTGCCCCGGGATCATCATCGATGGCGAGGATGTCCACCTCGTCGAGCATCCGGCGGACCCGCAGGCGGACCGCAAGGGATACGGCCACCGCACCGCTGCCGGTCCCGACGTCGGCGATGCGAATCGGTGGAGCGCCAGCCGGCCTGGGCTCGGAGACCAGCCGACGGGCGACATCGGCCTCGGCGATCTGAACGACGCGCTCGGTTTCCGGCCTCGGGATCAGCGCCCGTTCGTCGGTCGCGAAGGCGAGGCCGAGGAACTCCTTGACGCCGCGCAGGTACGCGACCGGCTCGCCCGCCGCGCGCCGTTCGATGGCTTCGCTGAACCGCGCGAACTGACCCTCGCCGACAGGAGCCTCTGGGTGCGCCACGAGGCCGGAGCGATCGATCCCGAGCACGTTCGCCAGCAGCACCTCGGCGTCGAGGCGGGGCGATTCGGAGCCCGCGTCACGGAGGCGCGCGACGGCATCGCGAAGGAGGTCGGCGACCGTGGCCACGGGCTCAGGCGTCCGTGGAAGCCGGGTCGACGAGATCGGCGAGGCGCTCGGCCTGATCGGTGGTGATCAGCGTGTCGATGAGCCGATCGAGGTCCCCGTCCATGACCCGCGGCAGGCTCGACAGGTCAACGTTGACGCGATGGTCGGTGACCCGGTCCTGTGGGAAGTTGTACGTCCGGATCTTGTCCGCGCGATCGCCCGAGCCGATCATCGACTTCCTGGCGGCCGAATCGGCCTCGCGCTGACGGCGGCGCTCGGCATCCTGCAGCCGAGCGCGGAGAACGGCCAGTGCCTTGGCCTTGTTCTTGTGCTGGCTCTTCTCGTCCTGGATCTCGACGACGAGGCCCGTCGGCAGATGGGTGATCCGGACCGCCGAGTCGGTCGTGTTGACCGACTGCCCGCCCGGCCCGGATGAACGCTTGACGTCGATTCGGAGGTCGCGTTCCTCGTCGATCTCGATCTCGGTCGCCTCGACCTCAGGCATCACGACCACCGTCGCCGTCGAGGTGTGGGTTCGGCCGGACGATTCGGTCGCCGGGACGCGCTGAACCCGGTGCGTCCCGCCCTCGAACTTCAGGCGCGAGTAGGCACCGTCGCCCGCGATCTGGACGATCGCCTCCTTGATCCCGCCGATCCCCGTCTCGTTCAGGCTCATGACCTCGGGCGTCCAGCGATGGCGCTCGGCATACCGGAGATACATCCGGAGGAGCTCCGAGGCAAACAACGCGGCCTCCTCGCCACCGGCCCCGGCCCGGATCTCGAGGATGACGTTGCCGTCATCGGCCGGGTCGCGCGGGAGCAGGAGGACCTTGAGTTCCTCGACCAGGCGCGTCTCATCGACCTCCAGCCGCTCGATCTCGTCGCGGGCCATCTGGCGAAGGTCCTCGTCGGCCTCGGCGTCGCGCATCTCCCGGGCACCGGCCAGCTCGGCCCGGGTGTCAAGGAGGCGGCGATAGGCCGCCACGACTGGCTCCATGCGGGCGAATTCGCGCCCAAGCCGGCGGATCGCGTCGGGGTCGGTGCTCGTCTCCGGGAGCGCCAGCTGGACCTGGAGTTCGTCGAACTGCTGCGCGAGTTCCGCGAGCCTCGCGTCGAGCTCGCTCATCCCGGGCTGGCGGCCGGGACGAGCGGATCGAGTGGGGTGCGATCCGGCTGGTCAGAGCCGGCCGGGACGATCTCGCCATCCGCCTGGAGTGCCTGCTCCATCGAGACGATCGCGACCTCGATCTGGTCGTCCGAGGGCTGCTTCGTGGTGATCATCTGGACCAGGATCCCGGGCCACATCACGATCCGGATGAGCGGGTTGCCGCGGTGCCGCGCGCCCCACCGGAGGACCTCGTACCCGAGGGCGGCGAGCACCGGAATGAGCAGGATCCGGCTCGCGATCATGACGATGGGGTCCTGCCGCCCGACCAGGGTGAACGCGATGATCGACAGGATGATGAGGACGACGAGGAACTCGGTTCCGCAGCGCGGATGCGCGGTTGGATGGCGTCGCACGTTGTCCGTCGTGAGGGGCTGGCCGGCCTCGAGGGCGTGGATCGTCATGTGCTCGGCGCCGTGGTACTCGAAGACGCGCCGGATGTCCGGCGCCCGAGAGATCAGCGCGAGATAGCCGAGGAAGATCCCGACGCGGACCAGCCCCTCGACGAGGTGCTGCACGAATCCCTGCCGGATGTTGGAGGTCGTCACGCTGGCGATCACCAGCGGGAGCAGGAAGAACACCCCGATCCCGAGCACGAGGGTCAGCCCGAGCATCAATGCCACGGAACCGCGCCCGAGTTCGACGCCATCCTCGTTGGCCTGGATGTTGGCGCTCCGGATGAGCCAGCGAGTGCCGACGACCAGGGTTTCGTACAGCAGGACGAGCCCACGGACGAGCGGCGCCGTGGCCAACCGCCACGCGTGGGGCCCGGTGTTCAAGGGCTCCGACGCCCAGACGATGTGCCCATCCGGGTGCCGGAACGCCACGGCGATCGCATCGCGACCGCGCATGAGGACACCCTCGATGAGGGCCTGACCGCCGTAGTTGAATCGTGCCATGGGCGGAAGTCTACCGGCGGGACCCGAGAATCACGACGGCGGGCCGTGTCGGCCCGCCGCAGCGAGGATCTGCCCGAGGGACCGCTCGGTCGAGGAGCGCGTCAGCCGGCGCGCACCTGGCGCTCGAGGCGCTTGGTGAATCGCTCGACCTGCCCGGCCGTATCGATGATGGTCTGCTTGCCGGTGAAGAACGGATGGCAGTTGCCGCAGACGTCGACGCGGAGCTCGTTCCGGGTCGAGCCAACGGTCCACTCGGTCCCGCAGGACCCGCAGTGGACCTTCGCCTTGTGGTATTCGGGGTGGATGTCGGGCTTCACGATGCTTCTCCTCGGTGCCGTCCGAACGGGGTCGCGATGCCTCGTCGGTGGTCGCCGTGTGCTGGGGGTGCCGGGTCAGGCCTCGGCCGGGGCCGCGGCTGCGACTTCGATGACGCGAACGCGCTTCTTGGTCTTTGTGGCGTAGTCGAACTTGACGTGGCCGGGAACCGTGGCAAAGACCGTGTAATCGCCGCCAAGGCCCGTTCCGTTGCCGGCGAGGAACGTCATGCCGCGCTGCCGGACGATGATCGTCCCGGCGGTCACGAGCTGGCCGTCACCGGCCTTGATGCCGAGACGCTGACCGACGCTGTCGCGGCCGTTCTTGGATGTGCCGCCGGCCTTCTTGTGGGCCATCTCGACTACTCGTCCTTCTTCGGTGCGCGAGCGCGCGTGGGCTTGTCGGCCGGAGCCGCCGATGCCTTCGGGGCCTTGGCCGCGGCAGGCTTCGTGGACTTCGTGGCCGTCGTGGCTGCCTTCGCCTTCGCGGGCGATCCAGCCGACGTGGACTTGGTTGCGGGTGCGGACGCCTTGGCGGCCTTCGCGGCCTTGGGCGCCGCCTTGGCCGGACCACCAGCTGCCTCGGCCTTCGGCTTCGGTGCGAGCTTGGCCGCGAGCGCGGCGTCGGCTTCAGCCTGGCGTCGTGCGGCCTCTTCGAGCCGCTGGCGCTCGGTCACCTTGGCCTCCGACGCCTTGGC
>SCTE01000343.1 GCA_004298915.1 Chloroflexota bacterium
CTCGGGCGCCGTGCTGACCGAGACCACGTTCAACCTGACGGGCGTCGGGCGGACCGTCTACGAGGCGATCACCGGCCGCGACTACGTCGTGATCCAGGGCTTCACCCTGATCGTCGCCTTCATCTACGTGTTCGTGAACCTGCTCGTGGACCTGTCGTACGGGTTCCTCGACCCGCGGGTCCGCCAGCGATGACCGGATCGCGCCGATGACCGACCATCACCCGACGCACCCCGCCGCGCCCGAGTTCGGTGCCGTCGACACGCTGGCGACCACGAAGCCGGCCAGCCTGTGGCGGGACACGCTGGCCGGGATCCTGCGCCAGCGATCGGCGGTCATCGGGCTGATCATCCTGGGGATTTTCCTGTTCGTGGTCGTCTTCGCGGACCAGATCGCCCCGTTCGATCCGCGCCAGTCGATGCTCGGCGTCGAGGATGGCGTCCTGAAGCAGGCCCCGCCATGCGTGCACCTGCTGGGCTGCCCGGCCGATCGCTACGAGCACATCTTCGGGATCGACACCAACTTCCAGGACGTCTTCAGCCGGGTCGTGATCGGCAGCCGGATCTCGATCGGCATCGGATTCGCGGCGATCGGCCTGGCGATCGTGCTGGGCGGGATCATCGGCGCCGTGGCCGGCTACGTCGGCGGTCGCACGGACAACGTCCTGATGCGGCTCATGGACGTCGTGCTCGCGTTCCCGTCGCTCCTGCTCGCGATCGTCATCGTCTCCGCGCTCGGCTCGAACCTCATCAACACCATGCTGGCGATCAGCATCGTGTCGGTCCCGATCTATGCCCGGATCGTCCGGGCCTCGGTCCTCGGTGCCCGCGAGAACGACTACGTGACCGCCTCGCGCGCGCTCGGGGAATCGACGTCGGGCATCCTGATCCGCCGGATCATGCCGAACGCGGTGACGCCCCTCATCGTCCAGGGCACGCTCGGGATCGGCACGGCTGTCCTCGAGATCGCGGCCCTGGCGTTCGTCGGGGTTGTCAGCCTCAGCGAGATCACCTGGGGCTCGATGATCGCGATCGAGTTCCAGCGCCTGTTCACGGCGCCCCACATCATCCTGGCGCCGGGCCTCGCGATCACCTTCGTCGTGCTCGGCTTCAACCTGCTCGGCGATGGCCTGCGCGACGCCTTCGACCCGAGGCTGAACCGATGACCGAGGGCGGGGCGTCGATGGAAGAGCTCGCGCCGCCCACCGCGAGCGCACAGGCCGCTGCCAGGTCCGCGGCCGCGCGTGGGAGGGCCGGCGAGCTGCTCCTCGACGTCAAGGGGCTCCAGACCTCGTTCCACACCCGCGACGGGATCGTGCGGGCCGTCGATGGCATCGACTTCCACGTCGGGCGATCGGAGATCCTCGGCCTGGTCGGGGAATCCGGCTGCGGCAAGAGCGTCACGAGCCTGTCGATCATGCGCCTCATCGCCAAGCCCGGGATCATCGAGGCCGGCGAG
>SCTE01000344.1 GCA_004298915.1 Chloroflexota bacterium
CCGAGGCCCACATCCGTGGTGATACGCTCTCGCGTCAGAGGGAGCAGGTCTTTGCCGGAGGAACCCATCGTTCGATGACGACCCGTACGATGCCGCGCCCGGCCGTATCGCCGGATCGGTCCGCCCAGGATGCCCTCGTCATCGAGCGGGGCATGACGACCGCCGGTCGCGCGGTCGGCTTCCCCCGGCGTCGCGAGGGCCCGGGCAAGCTCACCGGCACCGCAAAGTACGCCGACGACCTCGTCTTTCCCGGCGCCTGGTACGGCGCGACGATCCGATCGACCGAGCCACGCGCCCGGCTCGTCGCCATCGAGCTGGACCCGGAGGTGGACTGGTCCAAGGTCGTGGTCGTGACCGCCGCCGACATCCCCGGCGAGAACCTGGTCAGTGCCATCAAGGAGGACCAGCCCGTCCTCGTCCCGGTCGGCGGCGAGATCCGGCATCACGCGGAGCCCGTGGCCCTCCTCGCGGCCGCCGATCGCGAGACGATCCGCCGGCTCAAGCCCCACATCCGGCTGATCACCGAGCCGCTCCCGCCGGTCTTCGATCCGGAGGCCTCGGACCATCTCTTCGCGAGCTACGAGATCGCGAACGGCGACCTCGACGCCGGCTTTGCCGCCGCCGACGTCATCCTCGAAGGGGAGTACCGCGTCGGCCACCAGGAGCAGCTGTATATCGAGAACAACGCGATGATCGCGGTCCCGGGCGAGGACGGCGAGATGGCCGTCCATGGCTCGCTCCAGTGCCCGTACTACGTCCACAAGGCGATGAAGAAGTCGCTCGGCCTGACGGCATCTCAGGCCCGCGTGATCCAGGCCGAGACAGGCGGCGGATTCGGGGGCAAGGAGGAGTACCCCTCGATCATCGCGCTCCATGCCGCGCTGCTGGCGATGAAGGCGGGCCGGCCGGTCCGGATGATCTACGACCGGCACGAGGACCTGGCCGCGACCACCAAGCGCCACCCGGCGATCGTCCGCCACCGGACCGGGGTCAGGGCCGACGGGACGCTCGTGGCCCAGGACATCGAGGTGATCATGGACGGCGGCGCGTACTGCACGCTCACGCCGGTTGTCCTGTCCCGCGGCGCGCTCCATTCGGGTGGTCCGTATCGCTGCCCGAACGTCCGGATCCGGGCTCGAGCCGCCCGCACCAACACCCCGCCCAACGGCGCGTTTCGCGGGTTCGGGGCGCCGCAGGTCGAGTTCGCGATGGAGACGCACGTCAACCGGCTCGCCGAGCGCCTCGGATTGAGCCCGGCCGAGTTCCGGCGCCGGAACGCGTACGAGCTGAACGACATCACCCCGACCGGCCAGGTTCTGCGCGAGAGCGTCGCGGCCCAGGAGGTCCTCCGGCTCGCGGTCGAGGCGAGCGAGTTCGAGCGCGTGCGCCAGGGGACCGCCGCCGCAGCCGCCGGTCGTGGCGGGTCCGGGATGCTGCCGCCCGGCCGCCTCCGATCGGGCTCCGCGTCGAGCGCGTCGGGGATCGGCCTCGCGCTGGCCTGGCACGGGGCGGGATTCACCGGTTCCGGCGAGGTCCACATCGGGTCGGTGGCGTCGGTCGAGCTCAGTGCCGACGGACGGGTCCGGGTGCTCGTCGGCTCCACGGAGATGGGCCAGG
>SCTE01000036.1 GCA_004298915.1 Chloroflexota bacterium
TCCGCGGCCGAACGAGCGGTCTGCCGCGGTCCGCGCCGGTGGCGATCGCGGAGTTCAATGGCCGGCGCTGGATCATCGCCGCCTACGGCGACGTCCAGTGGGTCCGTAACCTCCGCGCCGCCGGCGAGGGAGAGATCCGCCATGGCGGCCGGACAGAGCGGGTTCGAGCCACGGAACTGCCGCCGGCCGCGGCGCTCGCGTTCTATGGGGACACGCTGCCGGCCTTCGTCGCCTCGCTGCCATGGTTCGGGCGGCGGTTCGTGAAGCTGCTGTTCGCCGTCGCGGGCCCCGAGGTGCTCAACGATCCCGTGGCCGCAGCCGCGTCGCACTCTGTATTCGAGCTCCACCCACACCAGGGCGGACCATGATCGGGATCGCCGATCCCTCCGGGTACGAGGCTCGCGACAGCGCGGTCAGCGCGGCAGCGGGTTCGGGCCGGTTGCCGTAACCAGGCGCTGCGGGACCCAGCCATCGACGTGGTGAAATCCGTCGTCGAACGGGCCTTCGAAGAGCTCGACGGATGCCCGCAGCGAGCGTCGATAGAACTTCACGTGCGTGAAGTCTTCCATCAAGATGTACACGGGGTCGGGGATGCTGTTCGGACCCTGGAATTGCTGTCCGGTCAGGACCGGCTTGTGGGTTTCGATGAACGCGTCGAACGTCTCGCCGACGACGACGCCGAGGTGCTCCAGCCCCATCTTGTAGACGCGCTGGTGGACGGGCGGGATGAGCTCGATCAGCGGGACCGCCTTGCCCTCGAGAACCTCGAGCGGCTCGGCGGGAACGATCAGGGAGATCGGGCGACCATTCCAGACGTTCTCGCGATTGGCGACCGCATGGCGTTCCAACAGCATCCGGACGTGGACGTACTGGTCCCACTCGGGCACCCGGATGGCGAGGTGGCTGAGTTCGTACGGGCTGATGTCAATGCCGCGCTCCAGCAGGCGGTCGCGCTGCTGGGCTGCGAAGGCCTTGTAGTCGCCGATGATGTCCGCGATCGGGTCCGTCACATCCTTCCTCCTTGCTCAACGTCCATCCACACGCTTCGAGCATATGCCGTGCCATTGCGATCGGATAGCCGTTCTGGCTCGGTTCTTGTCGACAGGACCCTAACCATCTGGTAGGGTAATAGTCGTGACGACAAGAACACGCCCTGCCGACGCTCCCGCCGGCTACGATCCATCGCAGTTCCCGCCGTTCGCCGTGACCGTCGACATCGTGATCCTCACGATGTCCGAGGGACGCCTGCACGTCCTGCTGATCCGCCGAGGCGAGGCGCCGTACCAGGGCATGTGGGCGATCCCGGGCGGCTTCAAGCGCCCCACCGAAACCCTGGACGAGGCCGCGAAGCGGGAACTGTCCGAGGAGACCGGGGTCGATGCCGCGAGCCTCCTCACCCAGTTCGGGGCGTACGGCGATCCAGGTCGTGATCCGCGGATGAACGTCGTCACGATCGGGTACCTCGCGGTCCTCCGGGATGTCGGGGCGATCGTGGCGGGCACGGATGCAGCCGCCGCATCGCTCGTACCGGCCGCGGATGTCCTCAACGGGTCGCTGGACCTCGCGTTCGATCACAGTTGGATCGTGCGCGACGCCATCGAACGAGTCCGCGCGGAGCTCGAGGTCACCGGCATCGCGACCGCGTTCGTCGGTTCGACGTTCACCCTGGCCGAACTGCGGGCCGTCTACGAGGCGATCTGGGGGGTCCAGCTGGATGCCGCGAACTTTCGGCGGAGCGTCGTCCCCGAAGGCGACTGGGTGATCCCCACCGGTCGCCGCTCCCGACCCGGCCCATCCGGAGGTCGGCCCGCGGAGCTGTACCGGGCGGGTCGGGCGTGGCAGGCAGGCGGCCCGATCCATCGCCAGCCGAGAGCCGGCCAGAAGGAACCAGCGACATCATGAGAGCCATCGTCCAGGACCGCTACGGGCCGCCCGACGTCCTGTACATCGAGGAGGTCCCGACCCCGGTCCCCGCCGACGACGAGGTGCTCGTACGGGTCCACGCGTCCACCGTCAGCCAGTCCGACACGCACCTCCGGGCTGCAAACCCGTTCTTCTGGAGGTTGTTCGCAGGCCTGCGCCGACCTCGAATCCGGACCCTGGGCGTCGAATTCTCCGGCGAGGTCGTGGCCGTCGGGGCATCGGTGGATGCGTTCAAGGTGGGCGATCGCGTCTTCGGCGGTCCGCGCGGCTTCGGCGCCCATGCCGAGTTCATCTCCGTCAAGGAGAGTGGCCCGATCGCCCACATGCCGGCCGGGATGACCTTCGAGGACGCCGCAGCCGTGTGCGACGGCACGAACGAGGCGCTCGCGACGCTCCGGGCGGCGAAGATCCGCGACGGCATGCGGGTCGCCATCTATGGCGCATCCGGCTCGCTCGGGACCGCGGCCGTGCAGATCGCCAAGCACTACGGCGCGCACGTGACAGCCATCTGCAACACGAAGAACATCGAGCTGGTGCGATCGCTCGGTGCGGACGAGGTCATCGACTACACGATCGACGACTTCACGAAGGACGAACAGGGTTTCGACGCCATCATCGATGCGGTCGGCAAGTACGCCTATCGTTGGGGCCGGCGTGGCCTCCGGCCCGGAGGCATCTACGTCGAGACCGACCTCGGCCCGCACAAGTTCGACACCCTCGTGAACCTCGTCCTCACGCGCTGGTTCGGGACCCGGCGACTGGTCTTCGCCGGCGGCTTTCGGAACAAGGCGGACATCGTCTTCGCGAAAGCCCTCATCGAGGCCAGGGCCTACCGCCCGGTCATCGACCGCCGCTACCCATTCGAACGGGTCGCCGAGGCGCACGCCTACGTCGAGACGTGGCAGAAGACCGGCAATGTTGTCCTGGTCGTAGGCGCGCCGCAGCGCTGAGCGTCTCGCCGACAGTTCCGGTGCGGACAGGCACCACTCTCCGAGCGTCGGCTCTGGTGTCTGGTCCGCGCGCTCCCTACGCTGCCGCGATGAGCAAGTTGTTGAAGCCGCTCGTTGTCGCAGGCACGCTGAGCCTGCTCCTCATGCTTGCCGTGGGGACCGCCAGCGCCCGGACCCTGCCCGAGCCTGCCGCCGACAACGCCAGTTGCATGGGATCGGGTTCGTCCTTCTATGGGACGTTCGCGCCACGCCAGCGCGCGTTCGTCGCCGAGTTCGTGATCGACCAGGCGGACCTGGACGGTACGCCGCCGGGCGCCACATATCGCGGGTTCGCCGGGGAGAAGGAAGGCGGCGCGATCGCCGCGCCCTGCGGCACGCGCATCGAGTGACCCTGGCGCTCCGATCCGCGGCCGACTACCCTGGGCGCGCCTGGGTCACGGCCGCGATGAGCTTGCGACGGGTGGCCACGGGAATTGCACCCCAGCGGACCCCGCGAATGGCACCTTCCAGGGCCACGACCGCCCACTCGTTGGCTGATTCGATGTCAATGGCCCGAACCTTCTGCCATGCGTCGACCGCCCCGAGGACCCGCAGCGATTCGACCGTGTCGATACCGGCGCGCCGCAAGACCGTAGCGAGTGTCACGCCGATGTTCACGCCATCCTCGATCGGGGCGGTTGCGGCGCAGCCGGTCGCCGGATCCTTGCCCCGCCTCCGAACGGGCGGCGAGGCGACCAGCGGCCCTTCGTTCGCGGGCCCGCTTCGCGAGACACTCGCCTTCACCTCCGGCCACGCGGCGCCGGGACGGGCAATGCCGAAGCCCTGGGCGAGGAGCGGGAAGCCGGTCTCGCGAAGGATCGCGAGGTCGCTCGCGGTCTCGACACCCTCGGCGACGAGCGTTGCGCCGATCTCGACGGTGAACCCGTTGATCGCCCGCAGGAAGGCGCGGATCGTCTGGCGACTGCGCATGCCCCGAATGAGGTACGCATCGAGCTTGACGAATGCCGGCTGAAGCTCGATGACGTGGCGCATTGAGGCGAACCCGGCACCGGCATCATCGACGGCAAACCGCACCCCTCGACGGAGGTAGGGCGTCATGGCCCGACGGAGCGCAGGGTAGTCGAAGACGGCCTCCTCCTCGGTCAGCTCGACGACCAGTCGTGCTGGATCAGCGGCCTCGAACGCCGACGCGACGGCCGGGTGAGCGAGGTACTGCGGGCTGACGTTGAGCGACAGGAAGGTCCCCTCGGGCAGCCCGGCCAGCGTCGCGACACCCAGGATTCGACGGATCGCAAGCGCCTGGAGGTCTGACCCGGCGCCGACCCGCGCGGCCTCCGAGAACCAGACATCAGGAGCGCGGTACGGCCCGATCTCGAACCGGCTGAATCCCTCGTACCCGACCACGGATCCCGATGCGATCGAGAAGATCGGCTGGAAGACGGGCCTGAGGAGCGCCGGCGCCTTCAGCACAGCACTGAGATGGCGACCGAACACACCCGATGGTTCCTGGGACGCGCGCCTGGTCACCGCGGTTCGTCGTGCCCTCGCTGCTAAGGCTCTCGGGTCAACCATAATGATACAGCGTCGAACAAGGCATCACGAGAACGACGTGGTGCGCCGCGTGGTCAGACGGCCCGGAGCGCCTCGCGAAGCAGCATCGCGGCACGCTGGTGTTCGCCGGCCGCGGTCAACACGTCCGCCCACTCGCCGAGGGCGTCACGGATCTGTCCGGGACGACCCGTGGACTTCGCGAGGTCCACGGCCTGCTCGTACAGGGACGAGGCCGCCATCGGATCCCCGAGCGCCGTCTGCGCTCTGGCAAGGGCGAGCAGGGCGCTGACCTTTGCCTTGTCGTTCGAGGTGGCCTCGGCCATCGAGAGGGCCGACGTCGCGAAGTCGCGCGAGGCGGCAGCGTCCCCCCGCCCCAGGGCGATCCGGGCGCGCGTATCAAGGACGTGCGCAAGCGTTCGACGATCGTCGCCCTTCTCGAGCCGTTCGTACGCACTGGCCACGTACTCCTCGGCCCGAAGCAGGTTTCCGAGCGCCAGGAATGACAGGGCCAGGTCGTTTTCCAGGGACGCGGTGCCCAGATCGAAGGTACTCGCCCG
>SCTE01000345.1 GCA_004298915.1 Chloroflexota bacterium
CATCGGGCGTGCGTTCGAGGCCGGCCGGACCGCGAACGAAGGCCGGACCGCGCCAGGGTTCCCATCCGAGCCGCTCGTAGAACGTGATCCGACCGGTCCCGAGCCCTCCGAGCTCGAACCGCTCACGAATCCAGGCGGTCGCCGCCGCCATCACCACGGATCCGAAACCCAGGTTCTGCCGGTCCGGCGCGGTCGCCACGGCCTCCACATACCCGGTCCGCATCGCCTGTTCGCCGATCCAGAGCGTGCGTTCGACCACCGAGGCGTGGCTCACGATGTCCCCGCCCATCTCGAGGATGAAATGTCGGCCACCCAGCGCATGGGTCCAGTCGTCCTCGGCGAACGCGTCCTCGCCGTCGCCGAAGGCTGCCCAGAGGATCGCGCGGATCGCCGCGACGTCGGCCTCGGTCAGCTCATCGGAGGCAATGACGCGGAGTTGCGGGGCCGTCGCGCCGTCCCAGCCCATCTCGGTAGCGACGCGCCGCTCGGGCATGCGCGCCTAGTCGGCCATCGACGTTCGATGATCCAGCGGGATGAGCGGCTTCTCGCCCCGTGCCCTGAGTTCCTGGACCGACCACGTGTTGCCGTCGGGATCTGCGAAGCCGAAGAACGTGCCGCCATCCCGTTCGTCGAACACGGTGATGTCGCTCACCTCGACGCCACGGGACGCGAGCTCGGCGCGGGCCGCGCGCGCATCGGCAACGACGAGCTGGAGTGCCCGCATCGAGCCCGGTGCCATCTCGTTCTGCGACGGCAGGTCGCCGATGACGATCGAGCAGCCCGACCCTCGAGGCGTCAGCTGCACGACATGCATCCACTCGTTCGTCGTGTCGTGGTCGAGGTGGAAGCCCACCTGGTCGCGGTAGAACCGCACCGCGCGATCGATATCGCTGACTGGCAGCACGACGACTTCGAGGGTCCAATCCATGGTGGCAACAACTCCTTCGATTACGACCGATCGGCGAGGGTTCGATGATGCCGCTTCGTGATCGCGCCCGCTTGCGCCGCCTCGGATGAGCAGCGAGTGGCCCTATCCGACCGGTGCCCGCACCCGATGGTCCGGCTGGCCACCGGCCCAGGTCGAGGCGACAATGGCCGTCGGGAGGCAGCGGACCCGATGCCCGCACTGGAGGACGCCATGCTCGGACAACCCGGTCGCTTTCGCGACCCATTCGAAGGACGCGCCGCCCATCGCCGTGAGCTGCGCCTCCGCATCGAGGGCATCGTCGCGCTTGCGCTGGCCATCACGGCCTGCGGCCTGACCACGGCCGTCTGGATCCGGACGCTCGCCCCGGTCATCGGGCTCTACGGCCTCGGCTGACGGGTTCGGCGAAGCCGCCCGCTGTCATCGCCCGGCAGTGACGTAGCGAAGTGAACCGGGCGTGGTCAGCAGTTCCCCGGTCTCGAGCCAGGTCTTGAGCCCGGACAGGATCATCGGCCAGCCGCCGTAGAGCTGCTCGTTGGCACCGGTCGGCAGCTGATCGTGGGTCACGGTCAGGTGGCACGAATCCCCGACCGGTTCGATCTCCCAGGTGACTCGTGAGGTCCCCTCGGCCTTGACGTCGTCGCCCCACAGCGCCCGGAAGCTCTGGACCAGGCGGCGCGGCGGATCGACCTCGAGGTTTTCGCCTTCCGCGATCTCGACATCACCGCCGTTGGCCGTCGAGTGGTAGCTCGATCCCGCATCCCAGTCCGACGTGATCTCGACCCCGAAGCTGTATTTCGCCCTCGTCGCCGGATCGGTGATCGCGTGCCAGAGGCGCTCGGGCGTCGTCTTAATGTAGATCTCGAACACCTTCTCCATCGGGTCCTCCAGGTCTGATTTGAGCTCGCTGAGCGCCGCAGCCCACGGTGCCGCGTACTTGCTCACCCATCGATCGTGGACGAGCCGGATCGGAACCGGGTTCAGGAAATGCAGCTTCTCCCTCCCGCGCCGTCGGCTGACGACCAGCCCCGCGTCCTCGAGCACCCGGAGGTGCTTCATCACGCCGAACCGGGTCATGGCAAACCGGACGCGGAGATTCGTGAGCGTCTGGCCGTCCTCGCGAAACAGCTCATCGAGCAGGCTCCGCCTCGTCGGATCCGCCAGGGCCCGGAATACCTCGTC
>SCTE01000037.1 GCA_004298915.1 Chloroflexota bacterium
GGCGGACCGGGCCACGGAGGCCAGGAACCATGACGATCACCAAGCGGGACTCGGCGAAGCCGCCGCGACCCGATGAGCCGGGCCCCCCGAGCGGCTCGGGCTCGGGCGCCGCGACCGGCACGCCGGCCGCCGGCCAGGCGTCGCGGACGCGACGTAGCCACGTTCCCGGGGCCGGCACCGAGCACGCGGCGGCCGTGGAGAAGGCCCAGCGAGAAATGCTGCGCGAGGGTGCCTCGAGTGCCTCCGTACCGGTCGACGCGACCGCCAAGGAGCGCGCCCCCCGAGCCCGCATCGGCGCCGACGTCGTGTGTGAGGCGATCCTGCGCCAGGGCGTCGACGTCTTCTTCAGCTATCCCGGCGGCGTGATCCTGCCCCTCTACGATGTGCTCGGAGACCACCCGGAACTTCGGCACATCCTCGTTCGGCACGAGCAGGGCGGCGCCCACGCGGCCGATGGCTACGCCCGGACCACGGGCAAGGTCGGCGTCTGCATGGGCACGTCCGGGCCCGGCGCAACGAACCTCGTGACCGGCATTGCGACGGCGCAGCTCGATTCCATCCCGATGGTCGCGATCACCGGCAACGTGCCATCGGCGCTGATCGGCAAGGACGCGTTCCAGGAGATCGACATCAACGGCATCACCCTGCCGATGACCAAGCACAACTATCTCGTCCGGAACGCCGACGACCTGCCGCGGGTGCTCGCCGAGGCCTTCCACATCGCACGGACCGGGCGCCCCGGCCCCGTTCACGTGGACATCACCAAGGACGCGCTCCAGCAGGAAACAACCGCGGAGCATCCGTCCGACGCCGAGGTCATGGCCGAGCTGCCGGGCTTCCGCCCGAACATGGCCGGCAACTACCGGCAGCTCAAGACGGCCGCGGCGGAGATCGCGGAGGCACAACGGCCGGTCATCCTCGCCGGCCACGGGATCCTCCATGCCGGTGCCGAGGCCGACCTGGTCGCCTTTGCCGAGAAGACATCGATCCCGGTCGCCTGGACCCTGCTCGGGATCGGCGCCATGGACGAGGCGCATCCGCTCGCCTACGGGTTCATGGGGATGCATGGCTGGAAGCACGTCAACCGCGCGATCCAGTCGGCCGACCTGCTCATCGCGATCGGCATGCGGTTCGACGATCGCGTCACCGGCAACGTCCGGACGTTCGCCCCGTACGCCCGGATCATCCACGTGGACATCGACCCCGCCGAGATCGGCAAGAACGTCGCCGTCGAGGTCCCGATCGTGGGCGACGCGAAGCGGGTCCTCGAGGCGCTGACGCCGATGGTCGGGACGACGCCCATGGACGCGCGCGGCGCCTACCTCGACGAGCTCGCGGAGTGGAAGCGCGACTCGACAGCATCCTCGTGGCACGGATCGGGGGCGTGGCGCGACGGCCTGCTGTCCGCCGACTACGTGGTCCAGCGGATCGGGGAACTCTCCGATCACGAGGCGATCTACGTGGCCGATGTCGGCCAGAACCAGATGTGGCTGGCCCGCTATGCCGGATTCCG
>SCTE01000346.1 GCA_004298915.1 Chloroflexota bacterium
TGTTCGCGTTCCTCACCCAGCGCAAGTTCGACTACCCGGGCGCCGGGGCCACCCCGATCATCTACTTCATCACGGCCACGATTCTCGGCCTCGCCGTGGCCGTGGAGACGTATTTCCAGAACGAACGATGGCCGCGCATCGCCGCGATCGGGGTCGTCGGAGCCACGCTTGCGTCCATCGTGCTGAGCGTGTTGACCACCCTGCCGGCACCGGGCTACCTCCTCGACACGACAACGGGGCAGCCGATCGCCGGCCTGTTCCCGGGTTCCCTTCGCCTTCTCACGCCATTCCTCAACGTCACCGGCGGCCTCGCCTTGCTGTTCGGGGCGCTCTTCTCGGCCTACGTGTTCATGCCCAAGAAGCGGGTCCTGGCGTACTCGCTCGACGCCGACCAATCGGGCGACCAGTTCCTGTTCAACCTGCTGATCGCGCCCGTTGCCCTCACCGTCAACTTCGTCGCTTCCCTGCCGGCAGCGGTCCGCGACCTGTTCGCGGGACGCCTGCACAGCCGCGTTCCGGCGACGATCCTCATCGCGATCGGGGCGTTCGTCGCGTCCGCCGGCGATACCCTGAACCGGTTCGGGATCACGGCCCCGTTTGCCATCGCCAAGCTCGTCGCCGTCGTGTTCCTGCTCGCCGGGTTCCTCGTCTCGATCGAGGTCTTCCGGGAGTTCCGGATCCCGTTCACCAAGGTGCGGCTCGGGGTCGCGCGCCGCGAACGCGGGGCTGGCACGCGCTGAGGTTCGCGCCTGGGCCATCCCGCCCGGCGCCCGTCGACGTCGCGCGGTGCCCCCTCGGCCCCCGATGGGGTCGGCTCGTACCATGGGCTCGTGGACCAGCAGCGGAGCCCGCTTCTCGGCAGCCTGACCGTCGCCCTGGCGGCGAGCCTGTTCGGCACGCTCGGGGTGATCTCCAGGAACGCGTACGGCTACGGGCTGACACCCTTCGGATTCGTGACCTGGCGGGCGGCAATCGGCGCGCTCGTCATGGCCGGCCTCATCGGCTATGGGCTGCGACGCGGTGGCCGCCTCGTTGGGTGGCGGTCGCTCGATGCCCGCGGCCGGGTCTCGATCGGCATCGCCGCGCTCATGGGCACGACGCTCAACATGGCGATGTTCCTCGCCTTCGCCCGGGTCCCGGTCGCGATCGTCCTGCTCTGCTTCTACCTCTACCCGGCCATCGTGACGGGTGCGTCCGCGGTCCTCGGCTGGGAACGGATGGACCGGCTGCGAGGCACGGCGCTGGTCGTGGCGCTGGTCGGCATGGTGGCCGTCGTCCTCGGCGGCCCCGGGTCGGCCGCGGGCGGAGGGATCGATCCGGTCGGGGTGCTCCTCGCCCTGTCGGCCGCCGGGAGCCAGGCCGTCTTCGTGCTCATCAGCCGTCATGGATACCGCGATGTGCCCACCGACCAGGCGATGGGCTTCATCCTCGGGGCCGCGGCCGTAATCGCCGCGCTGCTCGCCGTCGCCGGCGACGGGCCGTCGTCGCTGACCCTGCCCCTGGCCATCCCCGGCCTGCTCGCCCTGCTGCTCTTCGGCGGGATCTTCTCGGCGGCCGTCCCGAGCACGCTCTTCCTGGCCGGCATTCGATGGATCGGGCCGGTCCGGGCCGGGATCCTCATGCTCTTCGAGCCGGTTGTCGGCGTGCTCCTGGCCGCACTCTTCCTCCAGGAGGCGATCGGTCCCGTGCAGGCGATCGGCGGCTTTGCGATCCTCGGCGCTGCCGTGCTGATCCAGCGGGCGCGCCCCGCCGAACCGGCGATGCTGCCGGCCGCGGAGCCCGAGCCGGGCCACGCACCGGACGAGGTCGCGCGCACCGGAACGCCATGACCGGCCCGGGGCGCGACATTGCCGGTCCGCCCGATGGCCCGCTCATCGTGTTCATCCACGGCACCCGGCTCACGCGCGTCTCGTGGCGGGCGATCGTGTCGCGCCTTGACGATGACCACCGTTGCGTGAGCGTGGACCTCCCCGGCCACGGCGACCTGGCCGACCACCCGTTCTCGCTCGATGCCGCCGCTGACGCCGTCGAGGCCGCGATCGACGCCGCCGGCCGGGGGCCGGCCATTCTCGTCGGCCTGTCGCTCGGCGGGTATGTGGCGATGACCGTCGCGGCACGCTCACCGCAGCGGGTACGTGGCCTGGTGCTCGCGGGGTCGAGCGCCGAACCCCGAGGCCTGACAGGCCGCGCCTTCCGGCTCTTCGCGTGGGGCCTGATCGCCGTTCCGGAGCGGACGCTCGATGGCCTCAATTCGTGGCTCTTCCGGCGTCGCTATCCGGCCGCCATCGCGGAGCCGATCATCGATGCCGGCTACTGGACACGGGGCGGGGCCGAGGCCGTCCGTTCCCTGACCGAGACGACGTTTCGGGACCGACTTGCCGCCTTCGGTGGCCCGATCCTCGTGATCAACGGCGGCCTGGACGTGATCTTCCGTCTCGGTGAACGCGACTTCCTGCGGGGCATTCCGAACGTGTCCCGGCGCGTGCTCCCCCTCGCAGCGCATCTCACGCCCCTTGACAGCCCGGACGCCTTTGCGGCTGCCGTCCGGTCGTTCGTGGATGGCCTCGAAACCTGACCCGCGGATCGGTCAGAAGCGCCCCGGGTGGTATCCTCGGGGCTGCCCACCAACCGCCCAAGGGGTCTCATGCGCGTCCGAAAAGCAGTCTTCCCGGCCGCCGGCTGGGGTACCCGGTTTCTCCCAGCGACCAAGGCGCAGCCGAAGGAAATGCTGCCGCTCGTCGACAAGCCGATCATCCAGTACGCGGTCGAGGAGGCCGTCGCGGCCGGCATCGAGCAGGTGATCATCGTCACCTCCAGCCAGAAGCGTGCGATCGAGGACCACTTCGACCTGTCGTATGAGCTCGAGCATCTCCTCGAGGAGAAGGGGGAGATCGAGAAGCTCCGCCAGGTCCGCCATATCAGCGACCTCGCCCAGATCGCCTACGTTCGCCAGAAGGAGCAGCTCGGCCTGGGCCACGCCGTCCTCACGGCCAAGGACCTGATCGGCCACGAGCCCTTCGCGGTCCTCCTGCCCGACGACGTCATCGTCGGCGATCGACCCGCGATCGGCCAGCTGATCCACGCCTACCAGCAGACGCACAGTTCGGTCCTCGCGGTGAGCGAGGTGCCACCCGAGGACACCTTCCGGTACGGCATCGTGGGCACCGCGCCCGGTCCGGACGACCTCGACCCGCGCCTCCGACAGGTCACCTCGGTGGTCGAGAAGCCGGCCGAGGGAACCGCCCCGTCGAACTTCGCGATCATCGGTCGGTACGTCCTGACGCCCAAGATCTTCGACAAGCTCGAGCAGACCCAGCGTGGGTCCGGCGGCGAGATCCAGCTCACCGACGCCATCGAGGCCCTCATGGCCGAGCAGTCCGTCTTCGCCTACGAGTTCGAGGGTGCCCGGTACGACGCGGGGACGACGATGGGCTGGCTGAAGGCCACCGTCGACCTCGCCCTGGAGCGTCCGGACCTTGCCGCGGAGCTTCGATCCCACCTTCGAGGCCTCGAGCTCCAGGGCTGACATGGCGTCACCCGTCCTGACGTCCCGGCGTCGTACGCTACGATCCGGGCGTGCGGCGCGCCCCGCACCGACACTCGGAGGATTCCTTGGCTGAGATCGGCACCGTCCTCGGCGGTCGATATCGACTGATCGAACTGCTCGGACAGGGCGGCATGGCGACGATCTATCGCGCCCGGGACGCGCAGCTGGAGCGGGATGTCGCGGTCAAGGTGCTGCGACCCGAGTACGGTCGGGACCCCGACTTCTTCGCCAGGTTCCGCCAGGAGGCCCAGTCGGCGGCATCGCTGAACCATCCGGGTGTCGTGGCGGTCTACGACTACGGAACCGATCCGGTCGGGCCGTTCATCATCATGGAGCTCGTCGATGGCGAAGACCTCGGCTCGATCATCCGGCGGAGTGGTGCGCTGCCCCCGCGGCAGGCAGCGCGCCTGACCTCGCAGATCGCCCGCGCGATCGCCGCGGCGCATGCGAGCGGCTTCGTCCATCGCGACATCAAGCCCAGCAACGTCCTGGTCACGAGCGAGGGCCGCGTCAAGGTCACCGACTTCGGGATTGCCCGCGCCATCGCCGAAGCCGCGTTGACCCTGCCGGGCACGACGCTCGGGTCGGTCCACTACTTCAGCCCCGAGCAGGCCCGGGGCGAGATGGCCACGCCCGCGTCCGACATCTACAGCCTGGGCATCGTCCTCTACGAGCTGCTCACGGGCCGGCGACCGTGGGAGGGCGATTCTGCCGCCGCGATCGCCACGGCCCGGCTGACCGGACCGGTCCCCAGCCCGAGTGCCGTGCGGAGCGGGGTTCCACCGATCCTCGAGGCGATCGCCCGCAAGGCGATGGCCACGGACGCCGACGACCGCTTCGCGTCGGCGGAGGCGATGGCCGACGCCCTCGACCGGTTCATCGCCGACCAGGCGGGGGGAGCGGCCGCCGGCGCGGCCACGCCGGGCGGGGCCTCGGGATCCGCGGCCGGCGCCGCTGCCGGTGCCGCCGGAGCCGCGGCGCTCGGTGCCGCCGGAGCCGCGAGTGTTGCCGGAGCCGCGGGAACTGCCGGCGCCGTCTCCGCCACGGACGCGACCATGGCCGGAACGGCTCGGCCCAACCCCGGCGCTCGACTGCCCTACGCATCCGATGCCTACGCGGGAGCCGAGGACCGCCCGCGCCCGCGACCCGTCGGCGCTGGTCGTCGCCGCCCGGACGACGATCTCGACGAGTCTGATGACGGGGGCGGCGGCACGAGCCCGTGGCTGTGGATCTCGGGCCTGCTCGCGATCGTGATCCTCGGGCTTGCCGCGTTCCTCGTCTTTCGCCTGATCAACAGCACGCCGACGCCGGGACCCGAGCAGGTCACGGTGCCCAACCTCGTGGGCCTGACCTACGACCAGGCCAAGGTCGAGGCGGAGAAGCTGGGCCTCAAGGTCGCCCAGTCGGATTTCCAGGCCAGCACGGAACCCGCGAACACCGTCCTCAAGCAGACGCCCGGCTCGGGCGAGTCGGTGAGCCCCGGTGAGACGATCCTCCTCACCCTCGCCCAGGGCGACCAGCCGGTGGCCGTGCCGGACCTCCGCGGCAGGTCGGAATCCGAGGCGCTCAACCTGATCTTTGCCGCCAAGCTCCGGGTCGGGACGCGGACGGAGGCCTTCGACGACTTCATCCCCATCGGCAACGTGATCAGCCAACTTCCGGGACCCGGCCAGATCGTGGTTCCGGACACGGCCGTGGACTACGTGATC
>SCTE01000347.1 GCA_004298915.1 Chloroflexota bacterium
CGCCCGGGCTGCGCGTCGGGGCGATCGCCGCGAGCGGCGTCGCCGAGTTGCCATACGGCGTCTTCCTCCCGGGTCTCGTTGCCGGCAACACGCTCTTCGTGGGCGGCCACTTCTTCCTCGGCTTCGTCGTGGGACCAGCGGCGCTGGCGGTTGCGTCCGGGACCGGCGGGGCGGTCATGCTCGTCGGAGCGTTCGCCCTTGCCGGGGCCGTCGCCTGGGCGATCGTGCGGCGACGACGGCTCCAGCGAGCACACGTCGTGCCGGCCGGCGGCATGGGTGGCGACAACTTCGCCGGCTATGGCACCTGGGCCGAGGCCGCCTGCCCGGCCTGCCTCGCGGTGACGATCATCGCGTCAGGGCGCCAGTCATGATCGTTGCTGTTCCACCGACCGCGACGCCCTGCCATGCCCTTGGCGCGACCATCGCATCTTGACCCGGTTTGACGGCCGTCCAGACGACCGAGCCGGAGAGCGCGGCCGTTGACTCGTCGGCCTGGTCGCAGATCGAACGGCCACCGAACGTCGCCGACCCCAAGCCGGCAGCGAGTCAGGCAGGCGTGCGTGTCGGGCGACCCGCGCCGAAGGCCGCGCCGGCCAGTGTCCCGAACACCACGATGAGGAAACCGAACATCCCGGCGGTGAGTCCGGTGTCCACACCGCGCCCAAGCAGAATTCCAAAGCCGACGACATCGAGGGCGAGTGGCAGGATCCCGACCACGGCGCCGGCGGCCACGGCGACTCCCATCGAGCCACCGGCAACGATGACAGACCATCCGATCCACAACCCGTAAACCAGGAGCAGCAGTCCAATCGTGGCTGGCGTGAAGGCGTCTCCCAGATCCGGCCGGATCGCCTCGGCGATGAGGTGAAGCATCCCCGTCGCGATCAACGCCATGACCGACCATCGCAGTGTCCGCGCAACGTTCATGGTCCCAACTCCAATCGTGCCGTCGCACCAACGCGTCGGCGGTCGGTCCCGAATGTGGACGAGCGCCTCCATGGCCGCAAGTGCGAAAACAGCACTTGCACCCGGCCGAGGTGGGTGCAGACTCGGGTGGTGCGGTATCAGCAGGTATGCCCAGTGTCGCTCGCCAGCGAAGTGATCGCGGAGCGCTGGACGCCCCTGATCCTGCGCGAGATCGTGCTCTTTGGCGCGCGTCGCTTCGGGGACATCCAGCGTGGCACAGGCCGGATCTCGCAGAGCCTGCTCGTCCAGCGGCTCCACACGCTCGAGGAGGCCCACGTCATCGAGCGACGGCCGAATCCCCATGGCCGCGGATGGGAATACCACCCGACGGCCGCCGGCACCGAGCTGGCCCCGGTTCTTGAGGCATTTGGTGAGTGGGCCCAGCACTGGGTCGAGCTTCGCCAAGAGGATTGCGACCCTGCCTACCTGATGCTGACGGTCCAGTCGCTCATCGATCCGGCCCGCATTCCGGCTCGCCCGATCACCGTCCGCTTCGAGTTCGTTCAGCATCCAAGGATCTACTGGTTGGTTCTCGATGGGCCGGAGCCGGAGCTCTGCTACAACGATCCGGGACGGCTGATCGATCTCGTGGTCGCGGTCGACGAAGAGGTCTTCGGCGCCGTCCTGATCGGTCGCGCCTCGTTTGGCGGCGCGGTTGACGACGGCGCGATCAGGCTCGAAGGATCGCCCGACCTGATCCGCGCGTTCCCGTCTTGGTTATGGCCCAGCCATTTCGCTCGGTACGCCCGGCCCGCGCCAGTCCGCTTTGCTGAGTCGGTGCAAAGGCCCCGTCGAACCCTGACTACGTAGTCAACCCGCCCGGTCTGGATCCTCGGCCTCGAGATGTCGGATGGCGAAGACGCATGCGACGCCGAGGAAGATGCGGCCCACCTTGCTCGGGACGGACGCGCCACCAACGATGCCCTGAACGAAAGCAGTGAGATCAACGAGCGATCCGAGGATGTAGAGAGCGCGAGGCCGCCCAGCACGGTGCGGATCAGCCGGCACGGACCCAAGCGGGCCGCCCACAGGAACACGGCTCGCCGCCCGCTCGGGCGTGCCCGGCCGACGCAAGGATGATTGGTCGGAGGCGGGCAACCGCTGACTGGTCGGGAGAGGTAGCATCAAAAGGGGATGCCGGCGGGGCTCCTGGGCGTCCGGCCCGAGCACTGCGAAGCGGCACCTCGCTGAATTCCGGGCGGAGTCGGGCCTCACCACCGAGAACCTGAGCTGCCCGGGCGGGCCGCGGGTGTGTCAAGGTTTCGAGTCTTGAGCCATTCTGAGTCCTGCGCCAAGGTAACGGGACCTACCCGAGCCTTGTCATCGCCGGGCCCGGATCCCGGCGCCCCTCGTCCCAAAGTCGGCGGCACTGGACTGCTGTGGCGCGCCAGCGAACACATCGCCACCGCGGACAAGCTCGACGTCCACGAACCCGGCCGCGGTGATCAGGGCCACGAGCTCCTCCTCGAGGAGCCCACCAGCGATACAGCCCGTCCAGAGGCTGACGTCCAGCTTCGACGTCGCTGAAACCGGCCGTTCGAGGACGATGTCGGCTGCCAGAAGGCGTCCGCCCGGCCGGAGCACGCGGTGCATCTCGGCCACCGCTGCAGCCTTGTCGGGGACGAGGTTCAGGACGCCATTGGAGATGACGACGTCCGTCCAACCGGTCTCGACTGGCAGAGACTCCAGCAGGCCCTCGCGGAACTCGACGT
The DNA here is from genome assembly GCA_004298915.1 of Chloroflexota bacterium. Classification (GTDB taxonomy): domain Bacteria; phylum Chloroflexota; class Limnocylindria; order Limnocylindrales; family CSP1-4; genus UBA5189. The sequence goes on from SCTE01000347.1 coordinate 2,679, forward strand.
TGCTGACGCCGGCCGCGTCGGCGTTGGCACGGGCCGTCGCGAGCATCTCGTGGGTCATGTCGACGCCGATCACCTCGCCGGTCGGCCCGACGAGTCGGGCCGCGATGAGGGCATCCGCGCCAGCGCCCGATCCGCAGTCGACCACGCGCTCACCGGGCCGGATCTCACCGAGCGCGAATGGGTTGCCGGTGCCGGCCATGGACACGACCGCGCCAGGCGGCAGGCCCTCGATCCATTCCTGCGGATAACCAAGAATCGCCGCTAGGTGGTAGCCGGTGTGGAAATGGAAGCCGCGATCCGGTTCGGAGGCAACGGCGGCGTATTCGGCTCGGATCGAGGCCCGCAGCGCCTCAAGGTCGACGATTGGTTCATCCAGGACATCAGGCATGGCAAGGCTCCCGAACGGCGGTCCCGATCGGTGCCGCGCTCGTCGGTGGAGACGACGAGCGGAGGCCGAGTTATTCCCGAGCCCGACCCGCGAGGCGCTCGTCGCCTGCAGGTTTGCGGGCACTCACGAGCACGCTCATCGCAATTCGATTGTGGCGCTCGACCGGAAGCCGGGCGCGGAGAAGCGCCAGCAACTCATCACCGAACAACGGGTAGAGCGCGCACTCGGGGATGCCGAATGGCTCGAGGGGTTCGATCGACACCTCTCGGAACCCGGCTCGTCGGACGCTCTTGTACAGGGCAATCTCTGACAACGCGCCCGACAGGCAGCCCGCCCACGCCGCTGGATGAGTCTGGATCTCCGGTGGCAGGTCGTGCTCGAGAATGAGGTCGACGATCGCCAGGCGGCCACCCGGCCGGAGGACACGGAACGCCTCGGCGAAGACTCGGGCCTTTCGCGGCGAGAGGTTGACGACGCCGTTGCTGATGACGACGTCGTACGACTCGTCCGGAAGCGGCAAGGCCTCGATCGGCCCTTCGACGAACTGGACGTTGTCGAGGCCGGCCTCGGCGGCCGCAGCGGTCGCCCGGCCGACCATGTCCGGGAGGAAGTCAACCCCGACGACCGCACCGGAAGGCCCGACCACGCGGCCCGCGAGCAGGCAATCGATCCCGCCACCGGAACCGAGGTCGACGACGTCCTGGCCGGGCCGAAGGCCAGCGTGGTGAACCGGGTTGCCGACTCCGAGCGCCATGTTGGCGGCCTCAGCGGGGAGGCCGAGGAGTTCATCGGGAGCGTAGAAGCGATCTGCCACGCGACGATCGGTCGGCTGAGCCGCGCCGTAGGTCTGCCGCACAACCGAGCGAATCGCATCCTGGGCGAGGAGATCGCCGTCATCGAAGTGGAGCCGCACGCCGGTCACCCAGGCTCTCCTGATGGGACGTCGCCGGCAGCGAGGATGGTCTCGATCCGCGAGCGGACGTGGGATGGCATGGCCGGGCTCCTCTCGTCGTCGGCAACCATCGCGCGCAATTGACGGCTGAACTCGAGCTCACCGCAGCAGCGCTGGCAGGTTTCGAGGTGGGCCTCGAACTCGGTGACCGGTTGCGTAGCGAGTTCGTGGTCGAGGTATGCCCACATCCGGCGCACGGCCTCGCGGCAGTCGATCATGGTTTGTCCTCGTCGATGGTCGTCACAAGGCCGTTGGTGACCGCATAGTCCCAGAGGCCACGCTCAAGTTGCTTGCGGCCCCGATGGAGTCGGGAGAGCAGCGTGCCCAGGGGGACCTGAAGGATTCCGGCGGCCTCCTTGCACGAGAAGCCGTGGACCACAGTGAGAATGAGGGGGAGCCGAAACGCCGGCGTGATCGAACCAAAGACAGCAACGATGTCCTCGTCCCGGAACAAGCGCAGGAAGTCGAGGTGTAGCTCATCGGAGTAGGGAAACGGATCCTCGATGACGATGGTCTGAAAGAGCGAGAACTCGTCGCCATCCGCGTCGAGCGCGTCGATCGATACGGTGTGGATCTGGCGGCCTCGGGCACGCAACTGGTCACGCCAGGCGTTGGTTGCGATCGCGAACAGCCAGCCCTTGGCGCTCGATGAGTCGCGCAAGTCGCGGTACGCGCGCATCGCCCGCAGGAGTGTCTCCTGGACGAGATCCTCGGCGTCGCTGGGATCGGTCGTGAGGCGAAGGCAGAACCCGTACAGTCGGTCAAGGTGAGCATGCGCAACCTCGGCGAACGACGAGAGGTCAGCGGTGTAGAGGACAGGCTCGGCGAGGCGGGCCGGCTGCGACACCTTCATCTCCAACGCGTTCGCCACCTTCCCTCGCGTCTCCTCTCGCCCGTGCACGCGCGCCCCTGAACTAGACGAACGTTGAAGCCAGATTTATTCCCGACCAAGTCCCGGGAATATTTTCGCCACACCCTGCGTCTCTCGCCATGAAACCCACATCGCAGTCCGGCGTGGTCCGGCAAGGAGGATGACATGGCAACTGTCGCGTCCCGAAACGGCGTCAATGTCGACCAGTTGGTCGCAACGGTCGGTGCGGTCCAAGGCGACCCGAACGTGGCGAAATTCACATTCCGCGCCCGGAGCTCCTGGGAGACGGGGGGCCGCAACAAGGGCGAGATCCGCGAGTTCGAGCACGCCGGGACCACCACCACGCAGCGGCCAGAGGCATTCGAGTTGATTGGCGACGAGCCGCCGGTCTTACTCGGCACCAACGCCGGCCCGAATGCGGTCGAGCTCGTGCTCCAAGCACTCGCGTTCTGCTATGCGGTCGGCTACGCCTACAACGCAGCCGCAAAGGGGATCGACATCGAGGAACTCCGTTATGAGGTCGAGGGCGATCTCGACCTCCACCGGTTCCTTGGCCTCGGCGGCCCTCGCGCCGGCTTCTCTGCGATTCGCGCGAAGGGCTGGGTCCGCTCGACGAACGCGACTGCGGAGCAGCTCGAGGAGCTCTGTCAGTACGTCCAGGACACGTCGCCGGTCCGCGACATCCTCGCCAATCCGATTTCGGTGACGACGGACCTCGTCGTCCTCGCCTGACCTTCGTGTCCCGGTCTGCCCGGGCCCTCAAAGCACGGGCAGCGGCAGCGAGAGCCGGATCCACTGAGTTGCGAGGACCTGCGCGAGCGACGTGTGACGGAGCCGGGCCCGTCTCGCCGTCAGAACTTGGGCCCAGACGAGTTTGTCTGGGTCCCTGTTTGCGGTCATCATTGGCTGGTCGCCAATGACGCGACCGGACATCGGCGGACGCCCAAGATCGAACGTGATGACTCAGCGTGTCGCGGGTGTTGCTGGAATGGGCGTTCGCCCTGACATCAGGACCGCGGCAGCGGCCGCCCCGAGCCAGGTGGCCAGCATGACCGGCCCGCCCGCCGCAACGAAGAGAACGATCCCCGCGATAGTCCCCGCCGGGATCAGCGCGAGGGCTTTGTGCCGATCGCGGAACGTCCGCGCGATCACGATCGTTAGGACGAGGAGGGATACCTCCAGGATCAGGTTGCCCAGGATGAAGGCGAAGAAGAACGCATCGATCCCGAAGCCGTCCTCGAAGATGTTCGCGATGCTCGACAGGCCAATGCCGGCACCGGCGATGGACGCCAATCGGACCGCCCATCGGCTACCCATCATGCGGCCAAACACGGGAAGGGCCACCGCGAGCGACAGAAGGGTGGCACTGAACCACAGTACTTGCGGCCACTCCGTCATCGAGGCGGTCATCTCGAAGGAGGGGTGGGCGAGTGCCCAGAACACGAAGAACGCTATGCCGGTGAAGGCGAACAGGAAAGGTCGACGCATGCCACTCCGCTCCATGGTTACCGTTCGTATCGCAAGCCTTGGGTCGCGCTATATCATGTCGCGATACATATGCACCATGCCACGCCATGTCAAGACCGTGACGCGTCTGCCCGAACGTCCTATCAAGTCGCATATGCTCTGACCCTCATGGCCGATCTCATCACTTCCCTTCCCAAGGCCGAACTGCACGTTCACATCGAAGGGACACTCGAACCCGAGTTGATGTTCGCGCTCGCGGATCGCAATCGGGTCACGCTTCCCTTTGCCACGGTCGAGGCCGTGCGGGCCGCCTACGAGTTCACCGACCTGCAGTCGTTTCTCGACCTGCTCTACCAGGGCGCTGCGGTGTTGCACACCGCCGAGGATTTCGACGACCTGATGTGGGCGTATCTGCAGCGGGCGCGCGCCGATGGGGTCCGTCGCGCCGAGATCTTCTTCGACCCCCAGGTCCACACCGAACGGGGCCTCGGGTTTGAGGTATTCATGGATGGCTTCGCCCGGGCAAGGCAACGCGCCGCGGCCGAGCTCGGGATCACCTCTGCTCTGATCATGTGCTTTCTCCGTCACCTCCCAGAGTCGGCGGCGCTGGCCACGCTCGAGGCCGCAGGGCCGTACCTCGATCAGATCGTCGCGGTGGGCCTGGACTCGTCAGAGGTCGGACATCCGCCCTCCAGATTCCAGCGCGTATTCGCCCGGGCGCGGGAAGCGGGCCTGCGGGCGGTGGCGCACGCCGGGGAAGAGGCGCCACCCGAGTACGTGTGGGAGGCGCTCGACCTCCTCGGCGCAGAGCGCATCGATCACGGAGTCCGTGCCGAGGGCGACGCGGCCCTGGTGTCCCGGCTGGCTGCCGACCGCATCCCGTTGACGATGTGCCCGCTGTCCAACGTGCGGCTGCGGGTCGTCGATCGGATCCAGGACCACAACCTCAAACGGCTGCTTGATCGCGGGGTGATGGTGACGGTCAACTCCGACGACCCTGCGTACTTCGGCGGCTACATCGGGGACAACTACCGGGCGGCCCAGGCCGGCCTCGGGTTGAGTGACGCCGAGATTCGAACCCTCGACCGGAACTCGATCGGGGCGAGCTTCGCCGACTCGGCGGAGAAGTCGCGTTTGCTGTAGCTGACCCCGCGAAGGAGAGGTTGGAGGCCATGACCATCGACGCGTTCGAGCGATCGCTTGCTGACCGGACCCGCGGTCTGGTCATCGCCCCGGACCATCGCCAGTACGACAGCGCGCGGTCGCTGTTCAACGGCATGCTCGATCGTCGTCCACGTCTGATCTTCCGGCCCGCCGATATGGATGATCTCGTGTCTGCCGTCCGCTGGGCATCCGAGTCCGACCTTGCCATCGCCGTGCGAGGCGGCGGCCACAGCGTCGCCGGTCACTCGATGCCCGACGACGGATTCGTCATCGACCTCTCACGCTGGCGGTCCGCGACCGTCGACCCGGGGCGGCGAATCGCCGAGGCCGAAGGTGGCTGCCTCCTGATGGACCTCGACGCGGCGACGGCCGGCTACGGGCTCGCCGCTCCCTCGGGGACGTTCATCGACACCGGGGTCGGGGGCCTGACGCTGGGAGGCGGGATCAGCCACATCATCGCGTCGGAGGGCTTCGGGTGCGACGCGCTGATCGGCGTGGAACTGGTGACCGCGGATGGCCGGGTCGTCGAAGTCGACGAGGAACGGGAGCCGGACCTGCTCTGGGCACTGCGCGGGGGCGGCGGCAACTTCGGGGTCGTGACGCGGTTCCGGTATCGGCTCACTCCGCTCGAACGGATGTACAGCGGGTCCCTGTCCTACCGTGGGCCCGCGGTCGGCGCGGTGCTGGCTCGGCTGTTCGAGCTCGACACGTCCGCGCCGGACGAACTCTCGACGCAGGCCATCGTCTTCTGGTCGGACGAGGACGGCGGGCCGATCGTCAGGATCAACGTCGACTGGCGTGGCGAGCCCGACGACGGGGACGCGGCCATCCGCGCGTTGCTCGTGGATCCCGTTCCCTTCGCGACCACCCTGCAACCGATGACGTGGCTCCAGGCCCAGGCGCGGTTCACCCCCATTCCGTTCGGCCTGCGCCACTACTGGAAGGGCCACCTGGTGAGCCAAGCCCCGGCGGGTCTGGCGGATGCCATCATCACGGCCGCCGAAGGGTCCGGCGACGAAGGGTTCATCCTGGTCGAGCTGATCCACGGCGCGGCGCATCGGATCCCCGACGATTCCGCCGCCTTCGGTGGACGGCGGGCAGTTGCGAATGTCACGGCGCTGAGCATCTGGCAGGACGCCGGCGGCGACGAGGCGGGCATCGCCTGGGGACGCCGAGCGGCAGGGTTGTTCGAGCCCTACTCGCTCTCGGGTGGCGGCTACCTCAACTATCCCGAGGTCGACCAGACGGCCGCCCGTGTCGCGGCGGCCTTCGGTCCGGAGCGCTTCGCCCGGCTTCGCACGATCAAGCGGACCTGGGACCCCGACAACCGCTTCCGCCACAACGCGAACATCCTGCCGGCCTGATCTGCCGCCGGGTCCTATCGGCCAATTCGCCCCGCCGTGCGGGACAAATGGCCGACGACCGCGCCCGCGACGCCGAAGCTGGTGATCAGGCTGCTTGACACGACTGGGCCGAATTCAGCGCCGCCAAGTGCCGCCGAGACCGTGGTGATGACCAATGGGCCGAATGCGATGAGCCACCCGATGCCGGCGATGCTGGACCAGCGGACGACCTTCGGGCCCGGACGGGTCAGCAGCAAACCGCCGATCACGAACGCCACGATCGCACCGCCGAGCACCCGCGCAGGCAAGGCGAGATACGCCAGCAGGAATCCGAGATTTCCGATGTGCTCGCCAATGAGGACGAACGACAGTAGGCCGGCGCAGACCACGCCGGCGATGATCCACAGTGCGCCGGCCAGTCGACTACTCACCCGGTGTCGACCTGGGCGACCCGCGCCTTGTGTTGGTCTCGATGCCAACGGACGCGGGCGATCATTGGGGGCGGTCGCCTAGCGACCTGGCGAGGCGCTCGGCCTCCTCGAGGTAGGGCACCGTTTCGATCCCGCGGAGGATTCTCATCGAGGCTTCGACGTCGGATCTCGCCTGAGCCCGGTCCCCGTTCGGCAGCGTGGCATGGGCCTCCGCACGGCGCAGGAGGATCCGAGCTTCGCTGAGCGTGTCATGCGCGGCGTGCGCCTGCTCGAGCAGCCCGTCGAGCCCATGGAGGGCCTCCGCCCCTTCTCCGGCCATGGCGCGAGCGACCTTGAGGTTTGCCGCCGACATCCGTTCGACGTCCACGGCGCTGCAGTACGCGGCGATGTCGTTCGCCTTCTCCAGCCAGCCGATTGCTTGGCCGAATTTGCCCAGCGCGAGCTCCTGCTCTCCCGCGAGGACGCTGCCTGCAGCCTCGCAGCCGAGATTGCCGATTGCCGCCGCACCCGCGGCGCCCCGCTTCGCAAGTGCGAGTGCCTCGTCGCGGCGACCTTCGATCGCAAGCGCCATCCCTTCGAAGATGTCGGCGTCCGCGAGCATGTTCGGGTCGCCACTCAGCTCGGCGAGAGCATGCGATCGGTTCGTCGCGCGGTGAGCGGCGCCGAAGTCACCAAGCTCGGCGTTGATGACACCGAGCTGCCCGGCATAGAACGCTGCACTCGCGGTGTCGGTCCCTTCCAGCTGGACCAGGGCCTGTTCGAGGGTCCTTACCGCCTCTCTGCGCTGGCCCCGGGCCGCGAGCGTGACCCCCTTGATCGCAAGAGGCCGCGCCAAGATCTCTGGGTCGTCGAGCTCCTGACCGATCGCGAGAGCTCCCTCCAGCGCGGCTTCGAACGCGTCGACGTCGCCGACGCCTTCCTGCAGGTGCCGAAGGTGTGCCGTGCGCGCGAGGACGAGGCCGACCAGCCGGCGGTCACCGAGGCGCTCCGCCCTCGCCTGCGTATCGGCGAGCAGTGCGAGCTCCCTGTCATAGGGGATGAATGTGACCCCGGCTGCCGCACGATCGAGATCGACTTCGATCCGCCGACGGTCGGTCGCCTCGTCCTCGGGCATGCCGGCAAGCAGCGCCGCCGCGCGGTCGAGCAGGTCGCGTGCCTCGCGGACGGCAAATCGTCGGTAGGCTGCGCGGCCGGCCAGATGAAGGTACTCGAGCGCCCGCTCAGCCTCGCCTGCCCGCTCGAAGTGAAGCCCGAGGATCGGTGCGAGCTCCTCTCGACGATTCGGGTCCTGCGCCTCGATCGCCTCACCGACCTGACGGTGGAGCCGGCGCCGGTCTGCCTTCAGGAGCGATTCGTAGGCAGCCTCCTGGACGAGGACGTGGCGGAATCGAAAGACCGGCTCGGGGTTGACCGCGGCGATCCGCAGGAGGCCTGCGGCCTCGGCCTGCCCCAGTGCCCTGGCAGCCAACCCCGCGTCGCCAACGACCATTTCGAGGAGCCCGACGGGAACATCGCGCCCGATGACCGCGGCGAGGCGGAGGATCCGGCGCGACTCGTCGGGCAGGCGATCAATTCTGGCCGTAAGCAGACCTTGCAGGGTCGGCGGCACCTCCGCCGCGGCAATCGTGTCGGAGCCGACCCAGCGACCGTCGCGAAGGACCACCCACCCGCGCTCGATCATCATCCGGATGACCTCCTCGACGAAGAACGGGTTGCCGTCAGCCCGCTCGACGATGAAGTCCCGCAGTCGAATCGGCAGCGACTCGACCTCGAGGAGGTTGGCCACGAGGGAGCGGCTGTCGGCCTCATCAAGCGGGGCCAGGGCGATCTCGGTCAGTCCCTCCCCCAACACCGCGCGAGCAGCCTCGACCAGGCGCCAGCCCGCGGTCCCTCGGTCGGGGCGACCCGCCAGGACGAGCAGCAGCGGCAGCTCATCCACGAGCGGCAGCAGCCGACTCAGCACGTCCACCGACGATGCGTCGGCCCAGTGAATGTCGTCGGCGACGATCGCCAGCGGACGATCGGTGGCGAGGCTCCTGAGCAGCACCTCGAGTGCGGCGATGTACCGCTCGCGCAGCGCCTCCGGGCCGAGTGGACTCAGTTCGGCAGCCGCCGCATCCGGGATCGGCAGCGACAGCAGGTCTGCGAGTGCCGGAAGTTGCTGCGTCAGACGGTCCTCGTTAACACTGCCCAGCCGCGTCGTGAGGGTCTCGAGCATGCCGCCGGGCGATGCGCTTCGTGGCAGCCCGAGGCACGCCAGGACGACATCCGACAGGAGGCCGAAGGGGACATCCCCACCGTACGACACCGATCGGGCCTCGGCCCAGCGCAATCCCGAATCCGCGGCCGCGAGGTTCGCCGTTCGCACCTCGGCGAGGAGGCGGCTCTTGCCGACGCCTGGCTCACCCAGGAGCAGGGCGGCGCGGCCGCGCCCGGCGCGCACGACGTCCAGCAGCGCGAGGACACGCCGAAGCGGTTCGTCGCGTCCGACGAGCGGGCTCGCAAGGCCGGCCAGCCCGCGAGCGGAAGCCGGCTCGTCGCGACGACCCTGGACCTCCCAGGCCTCGACGGGCTCGGCCTTGCCCTTGACATCAAGGCCCCCGAGCGCAATCCCGTCAAACGTCGGGCCGGCATGACGCCACGCTTCGCCCGTCACCAGGACACTGCCAGGGCGTGCGGCCGCTTGCATCCGAGCAGCGACGTTGACGGCATCGCCCATTGCATCACGCGGGGCGGCGCCCGCCACGAGTCCCTCGATGATGGCCACGCCGGTATTGACGCCGACGCGGATCTGCAACTCGTCACCTGTGTCGCGTCGCAGGGAGGGACCGGCGTCGGCGACCGCCGCGACCATTTCGAGCCCTGCGCGGACGGCCCGAATCGCGTCGTCCTCGTGCGCGACGGGCGCTCCGAAGATCGCCAGCATCCCATCGCCCATGACACGGACGACGCTCCCGCCGTTGCGCTCCGCAGCGACCGTCATCAGGCCGACGACGCGTCGCATCGCGGCGCTCCAGTCCTCCGGGTCCATTCGATCAGCCAGGGCAGTCGACCCGACGACATCGGAGAACAACACGGTGACGAGTCGCCGCTCCGCGGTCGCGGAAGCCGACTCGCCGGGCGGCGTTGCATCAGTCATGACAGGAGTGTCCTCTGCCTGAGCGTCTGAGCAACACCGGGAGACGCCCGTTCATGCCGCGATGGTAATGCTCCGGTGCCGGCGAGCGTCGATGGCGGAGCGGAACCGGCGACCGGCGCTGGCGACCTCGATGGGCAGCTGAACATTCACTGGTCCGCCGACGGCGATGGAGGCGGACGAGGGTGGGCCCGCAGGCGTAGGACCGCAGGCGAACAGACCGCGCCTCCCACCTCGTCGACGATTCGCGGGTGAAGCTGTGAACGCGGCTGTGGTCTTGTCACCAGCCGCGCTGGTAGTCGGTGTACGCAGCATGCCCGGCTGACCACGTCCAGTCGCATGCGGGCGGCCACGGCTTCCTCGAACTCGCGGTCGGGACCCCATGGTGGCGCGGTCTCGCGCTGCACCCGAGCACGAACCGCGCCTATGCTACGTTGGCGTGGCCGCCACGCACTTGACCAACGGGGCGAATCGAACGGCACCCGACATCGGCTCGTGGAACCAGCGCACCGCGCTCTCCCGGACCGGGAAGCAGCATGAGCCGGCGACGCGAAGAGGTTGGCTCATGGCCCACAGTCCTACGATCGACGACGTCATCGAGCGGAGCCGCCTGTTCCGTGGGCGGGACGTCGCGACGTCGCTTCTGTCGGGCGGGCACGTGAACGCGGCCTACGTTGTGCGGGTCGGCGAGACCAGGTACGTCGTTCGCATCCCTGGTCTCTCGAGCGGTCTGCTCGTTCCAGACCGGGAGAACGAGCGACATGACACCGCGGCCGCTGCCGCGTCGGGCGTCTCGCCGCGCGTCGTGGAGTACCTCGATGACTGGCAGGTCATGGTCCTCGAGTACGTCGAGGGCGAGACGCTGACAGACGCGACGGTCACCCTGGAGAACCGGATCCCAAGGTTGGCAGGCATGCTGCGGACGCTCCACGCCGGTCCCCGCTTCCGTCAGGACTTCGACATGTTCCGCACCCTCGAGCGCTGGTTGCGCATCTGCGACGAGCGGGAGATCGCGGTCCCGCAGGGGCTCCCGGAACGAATGGACCGGCTGCGGCTGGCGGCCCGGGCGCTTGCCGTCCTCGCGACGGATCCAGTCCCCAGCCACAACGATCTGAGCTCTGACAACATCATCGACGACGGTCGGCGTCTGTGGCTGATCGACTTCGAGTACAGCGGGAACAACGACCCGTGCTACGACATCGCCGACCTCGCGAGCCAGGCGAGCCTCGACGACGATCGGCGGGCGATGCTATGCGAGGCGTATTTCGGCGTGGCCGACCCCGAGCTGCTCGCCCGGATGCGCCTCCACTCGACGATTGCGGACGTCGGCTGGGCGGTCTGGGCTTCGATCCAACTTCGAGTGTCACCGCGCGACATCGACTTTGCGAGGTACGTCAAGGCGTACTGGGACCAGGGCCGCGCCATGCTGGATTCCGCGGAGCTCTCGCGCTTGATGCACACGGCGTCCGGGGGCCGCGTCTCCGACTGACGACCCGGTCCGGTGGGCTCTCGCGCGCCTGTGGCTCACCCGCGTGAACCGCGAGGCCTGGCCACCAAGGTTGCAGTGGCGCGCCCGACAGGATTCGAACCTGCGACCTTTGGGTCCGGAACCCAACGCTCTATCCACTGAGCTACGGGCGCGTGCCGAACATGCTATCCGGTCATCGCCCGGACCGGCGATGGACGCGATGCCGGCGAGACCGCCAGCGCGACTTGTGAGCGTCGTCTTAGGGCCGACCCGCGCTCACTCGGAGCCGCCACCGCCTCACCGAGACGGCCGACCAGATGAGTTCGACGACGCCGAACGGCCAGGCTCCCTGCAGGAATCCGTAGATCGACGATGCGAGACAGGCCCCTGCAAATGTCAGAACGAACCACGGCGAACGCGATTCGAGGGCATAGAAGACGAGCATCGCGGTCACCGCAACGGCCCCGAACGCGGTCAGCGTGTCCACCGGGGGATTGTACGAACGCCGGGCCATCGCGCCGCGTGGCGCCCTGCGAATCAGGCCGGAAATAGAGCGGAGCGGCTCCCCGAGGGGAACCGCTCCGTTGCTGTCCCGGTAACTTCCGCCGAAGCGGATGCTTCCCACGCGTCAAGAGCATCTATCACGTCGGCTGCACCGACTACCCTGACCCAACCTACCCATGACCTTGCCGCTGGGGCAGCGGCCTGCGCGAACGCAAGACCTTCGGAGCATAGCCGAACGGGCGTCCGATTCCAACCCTTTTCGACGCGCCGTTGGTGTAAATTCCTTAACCTTCGGCCGAAAAGGGCGGTTTCGCGTGCGGCGGGGCGGCGATTCGGTCAGTCCTCGTGGATGGTCACGGAGGTCATCGCGACCGGCTCGTCGGGCAGATCGCGGCTGTTCCGGGGTGCGCCGACGATCTTGTCGACGACATCCATGCCCTTGGTCACGATCCCGAACAGGGTGTAGTTCTTGGGCAGCTTGCCGGTCAGGTCCTGGTGGCAGATGAAGAACTGACTGCCGTTGGTGTTCGGGCCGGCATTCGCCATCGCCAGCGCGCCGCGGACGTAGTCGCCCTTGAACGGTTCGTCCTCGAACTTGTAGCCCGGCCCGCCGGTCCCGACTCGGTTCGCGTCGAGGGTCGCCTTCTTTCCGTGCTCGCCGTCACCGGCCTGGGCCACGAAGCCCGGGATGACGCGGTGGAAGACGACGTCGTCGTAGAAGCCCTTCTTCGCGAGCTCGACGAAGTTGCCGGCCGCCTTCGGCACGTCGTTGGTGTAGAGCTGGACCTCGATATCGCCGAGCTCGGTGGCAATCGTTGCGGTGGTCATGGGCGTGCCTCCTTGTGGGCTGCGATCAGGGATTGGTAACGGTAACGCTGGTCATCGCGATCGGTTGACTCGGAAGCTCCGCGTCTGCGGCCGCGGCGATGGCATCGACCGTGTCCATCCCCGCGCTCACCGCGCCGAAGATCGCGTACGTGTTCGCGCTGGCGAGCGAGCGAGCGGCTCCATCGTCGAGGACGATGAAGAACTGCGAGCCCTGCGAGTTGGGTGCCGCCGTCCGGGCCATCGCAAGCGTGCCCCGGCGGTACGTGGTCGTGACCGGTTCGTCCTGGATCGTGTAGCCGGGTCCGCCACGACCCGTCCCGGTGGGGTCGCCGCCCTGGATCACGAAGCCGGGCACGACCCGATGGAAGACGACCCCGTCGTAGTACCCGCACGAAGCGAGCGCCACGAAGTTGCCCGCTGCGATCGGCGAGAGCGAGCCGTCGATCTTGAGGGTGATCTGTCCGAGCGAGGTCGCCACGACGACGGTCCGCGTTTCGCCCGCCGCGAGCGCCGGCGGTTGGCTGGTCGGGCAGTTGGTCCCGTAGTGATCCAGCGGCCCCGTGGTACCCGCCGGCGTTCCCGAGCATGCCCCGACGAGGACGGCAGCCAGCGCCACCGCCTGAGCCAGCGACGCGCGACGGAACGGGCGAGGGATCATGCAGCGGCCTCCAGGGCGGCGGTGTAGTCGATGGCCCCGGACAGGAGCGCTTCTCCGAGGATGATGCCCGCGATGCCGGCATCGCGCAGGCGACGGACCCCCTCCAGGTCGCGGACGCCTCCGGCAACGACCAGCTCGACGTCAACGGTTGCCCGCAGATTCGCGAGTGCCTCGAGCTCCCGATCGCCGCCGCCGTGGCCGAGGACGAGTCGCGCCACGCCCTGTCCGACGAGCTCGTCGGCAAGTTCATGGAGCGTCGGGACCCGGGATCGACGCCATGGGAACGCGGCCAGCCGATCCGCCCGCGCATCGAGGCCCACGGCAAGCCAGTCGCCGGCGAGTGCGAGGCAGTCCCGGAGGGTGCGGGCGTCGTCCACGACCGACATCCCGACGAGCACCCGCGTCGCCCCGGCGGCGAATGCCAGGCGGATGCCGTCCGGCGTGTCCACGCCGCCCGCGAGCTGGAGCGGCGTCGCGACGCGCGCGGCAATCGCTCCGACCGTCTCGAGGTTGACCGGCGCCCCGGCCCGGGCCCCATCGAAGTCGACGAGATGGATCACCGGCGCCCCCAGGCCGACGAAGTGCTCGGCAATCCGATCCGGCCGGTCGGTCGGAGCGCCGACCCCGCTCGCGACGCCGGGCCAGAAGACGATCCTGGAACGCGCCTTCTCGAGGTCGATGGCGGGAATGACCTGCATGCGTCCGATCAGCGACGCGCGGCGGCGCGCTCCGTTCCTGCGCCGCCGCTTCCCTGGTCGGATCGTGCCGCACCGGCAAGGAGTCGCCGGTGGAAGCTGATCGGCAGCGACCCATTCGCGAGCAGGGTGTCGTGGAACTCGCGGAGGCTGAAGGCATCGCCCAGGCGGTGCCGCTCGTCGTCGCGCAACCCGAGGATCAGCACCTTTCCGAGCAGGTACGACAGCTGGTAGGTCGGCGACGACGTGTAGCGGGTGACCTCGGCCAGCGCGTTCGGGCGCTCGAACCGGGTGTGCTGGACGAGGAAGTCGGTGGCCTCCTCCACGCTCAGCTCGCCGCGATGCATCCGGACGTCGAGGATGATCCGGCACGCCCGCCAGATCGCATCGGTGGCCAGCGCGAGCCGGAACGCGGGGCCGTCGTCGAAGCCCTCCTCCCGCATCATCTGCTCCGAGTACATCCCCCAGCCCTCGACGAACTCGGGCGCATCGGTGAGGAGCCGGGTGAGCGACGGATTCCGGGCTGCCATGACGAGCTGGAGATGGTGGCCCGGGTAGGCCTCGTGGAGGCTCGTGTTGCTGATCGAGGCCCGGTAATGCTCGCGGATGGCCGCCGGATCACCGTCCACCGAGGGGGTCACGACGTAGGTCCCGATCGGATCGGGATCGAACGGCGCCGGCGCGAAATACGCCGCGAACGGCATGACGTTGCGCAGGTAGCCGGGCGTCGGCGTTACGACGATCCGTTCGTCCGGCGGAACCGACACGAGGTCCCGGTCGATGAGGAACCGGCGGGCCCGGCTCATGACCAGCCGGTACTCGTCGAGCGCCGCCTCGAAGGTCGGCGGATGGTCCGACTTCACGCGCTCGACGACATCGAGCTCGTCGGCACGAGGATCGATGGCCCGGGCAGCGTCGGCCCGGGCGGCATGCTGGATCGCGAGTTGCTCCCAGCCGATCGCTAGGATCGCGTCGGCATCGAGGCCATCGAACGCCCGGAGCTCGATCAGGTCGTCATATCGCTCGCGGCCGAGCTGCCACGCGTCGGTGCCGTGATGGAGCGTCCCGACGACCCAGTCGAGATGGTCGGCCACGGCCCGGCTCGCCCGTTCCACGCCGGACCGAAGCGATGCCTGCAGGGTCTTCGGGACATCGAGCGCCTCGGCGGCCTCGACGATCTCATCGAAGAACGCCGGGAGGTTACGACCGGAGGCGATCTCGCGCTGCTGCCACAGCCGGACCTGCGGTCCGACGGCGCGAGTTCGGTGCTGTTCCAGGTGGGCCGGGATGGCCGCGACGCGCGCCGCCATCGCCTCGAACCGGACCAGCGGGGTAGCGAAGTCGCGGGTCAGGAGCGGAAAGAGCGCGTCACCGACGGCATCGATGCCGGCCGAGTGACGTTCCCACCGGCGTGCGACGTCGACATCGAAGATCTCGCGGCGGAGGTTGTGGATTTCGAGCTCGCGATCGAATCGCACCGACGCGCTCATCGCCGCCGGATCGAGTCGCTCGATCGCACGAAGCTGCCGCCGATCGGCGTCGAGTTCCGCGAGGAGGTGGTCGCGGGTGGCGTCGGGCAGCCGGTCGTCGTAGTCGTGGATGCCGTAGTAGGTCGCCGCCACCGGATCGGCCGCGATCACCCGCCGGAAGCGCGACTCGACCAGTTCATGGAACGGCTCGTCGGCGGGACCGCGGTCCGGGGCCTCGGCCGGTCGTGGGAGCACGGTGTTCGCGAAGCCGGGGCGATCCATCAGGGCGTGGCCACCGCGGCGGACCTGGCGTTGCGGGACTGCCCCGTCTCGCGCAGCGATGCCCGGACGATCTCGACGGTCCGCTCGATTTCGGCCGGGCCGATCCCGAGGTGGGTCGCGGCCCGAATCTGCTGATGCGGGAACCAGTCCATCAGCAAGCCGCGCGATGCGCAGGCATCGATGAACGCCTGGCCATCCCGCTCGACCCGGAACAGGACGAAGTTCGTGACCACGCGCTCTGGATCGAGGGGTCCGTCGCCGGGCTGGGCGATGTCACCGGGGGAGATGATCCCGTCCATCGAGGCGAGGGCCTCGGCGAGCCGGCGGGCCAGCGCGTGATCTTCCGCCAGGCGCTCGATGGTGCCGGCGGGGCCATCGCGGAGCGCCACGAGACCGGCGGCCGCGAGAATGCCGGCCTGGCGCATGCCACCGCCGAGCAGCTTGCGGGCTCGCCGCGCGCGCCAGATGAAATCACGCGACCCGACGACGACGCTCCCGACTGGGCAGGACAGGCCCTTCGAGAGGCAGAAGGTCACGGAATCGGCCGGGGCGGCGAGGTCGGCCCCCGAGACGCCCAGTGCCACGGCGGCGTTCCAGAAGCGCGCCCCATCGATGTGCAGGGGAACGCCGCGCTCGTGTGCTATTGCGGCGACCTCCGACTCGTACGCGATGGACAGTGGCCGGCCCATCGAGTGGGAGTGCGTGTTCTCGATGACGATCAGGCCGGTGATCGGCTGGTGCGGATCCGAGGCATCGCGGAAGGCGTCCCGGATCTCGTCCGGATCCATCGTGCCGTCCGCCCGCTCGCGGAGGGCCCGGACGGAGGTTCCCACGACCACCGCGTGACCGGCGGCCTCATCGAGGACCACGTGGCTCTGGTAGCCGGCGATCGTTTCCTGTCCCCGCGCGAGGTGGGCCATCTGGGCAACGAGATTGCCCATCGTCCCGGACGAGACGAACAGGCCGGCCTCCTTGCCGAGCAGCTCCGCGGCACGGTCCTCGAGGGCGTTGACCGTGGGATCGTCGCCGAAGACGTCATCGCCGACCTCGGCATCGGCCATCGCGCGGCGCATCTCGGGCGTCGGGCGCGTGACGGTATCGGAGCGAAGGTCGATCACATCCATGGGCGTCGGCAGGATACCGCGCACGGGACGCGCGAGTCGGCGACGACCGGCGCTCGGTCCGATCCCCGGGTGTACGGTGATCGCATGGACCCCACGGATGGGCACGGACGGGCGCAGCCCAATGCCGGTCGGGACACGCTGGAGGGCCTCGGCCGCGCTCGCGATGACGGATATCGCGCCGGCGGACTGATCCGGACCGGTGGCGATCGGCGAACGTCGGTCGTTGCCGTCGTCCTCGTGGCGATGATCGCGTTCGGCGTCGTGCTCGCCGCGCTCCGGAATGACGCGACGTCCCTGGCGCCGGTCATCGCCGACCTTGCCCCGACGGCGACCGCAGGCCCGGCCACCCCGGCCAT